>JAQXPG010000090.1 GCA_029100405.1 Lachnospiraceae bacterium
CCTTTTATATATTTCAGGATATCCGGTATGGGCATCTGTGGATAGACACTTACAAACATGTGGACGTGATCGACATGACATTCCATAGTGATGATGTCGATGTCCCTGCGTTTGCACTCCTGCCGTGTGAGTTCTTTAAACCTGTCCTCGACACCTGGTATGTTAAATATCTTTCTGCGGTATCTTGGACAGAATACGAGATGGTAGTTTATAAACGATACTGTTGTAGTTGTTCTTTTATATTGATTTTCCATATGTGTATATTATGCATTATTTTATATACAAAGTCAAGGGCAAAAAGGAAAAAAGGGCTATCATTCCACGGTTAAAACCGTGGGCTTTCCCGCCCTAAATGTTCTGTAAAAAACGCCGATCTATAAATAAGATTCTTCAAAGGGAGGACGTATGAATCTGCGAAAAAAAATCACCTATCTGAAAGAACGGATTTCACTCAATAAAAAGGCTTTCACCCTCTACATGGTTTTACGAGGTCTTGTGATCCTGACAGCAGTCCGCTGTTTCTTCCAAGGCAATTTCGAAGGCCTGGCCCTCTGCATCCTCTCTCTTTTACTGTTTCTTGTCCCGTCTTTCCTGGAAGAGAAACTGAAAGTTGACCTGCCGCCTCTGTTCGAATGTTTTATCTATGGTTTTATCTTTGCCGCCGAGATCCTCGGCGAAGTCAATAAATACTACACCCGGATCCCCGGCTGGGATACCATGCTTCATACCCTGAACGGCTTCCTCTGTGCAGCAATCGGTTTTTCTCTGGTCTACATTTTGAATAAAAAGAGTAGAAATATAAACCTCTCTCCATTCTACCTGGCCATCGTCGGCTTCTGTTTCTCGATGACGGTCGGCGTGATCTGGGAGTTTTTCGAATACACGATGGACAGCCTCTTTTTCCTGGATATGCAAAAGGATTTCATTGTGACAAAGATCGGCACGGTGACTCTTGATCCGACCAAGACACAGACCCCGGTCGTTATCGACCACATCACAAAGACGGTCATTTCCACCGCCGGCGGAAAGACCTATACAGTAAATGGCGGTTATCTGGACATCGGCATCAATGACACCATGAAGGATCTTCTGGTCAACTGCGCTGGCGCTCTGGTTTTCTCAGTATTCGGTTATATCTACGAGAAGACCAAATCCCTGTCCGGAAAGGATCGGAATCCGGCGGCCAATATCGCGGCCTCTCTTATGGTTTCGCCTCTGACTGACGAAGATCTGGAGAAGCAGAAGCAAACGATCCTGGACCGAAAGACCGAGCTGGCGGGCAAGAGAAGGAAAAGAGAGCTTCGGAAACGGAAGCTCTCAGACGAAGATGCAGGAAAAAAGTGAGGCGGAAACGGAAGCTCTCTCAGGCGAAGAAGCACGAAAAAGTGAGCCAGAACCAGAAACTCTTTCATTGCAGGTCGTCAGAAAAGCGTGTCAACTATGATTGAGAACCCACGCTGCCCTGGCGCATTTCCCAGAGCCTCATCACCTGCTCTACCGTATCGATCATATCCTGACGGGCATTGTCCGCCTTCATGGCCTCCTCGAGAGAGATGGAGACCCGCCGGGTAGGGAAAAAGGCATCAATGCCACAGGTGTTTAAGATCCGGGCATCCCTGGTGGCGCTTCCGGAGAATGCAATCACCGGCTTCCCGTATTTCTTTCCGATCCGAGCCACACCGACCGGCGCCTTACCCATGGCAGACTGGGAGTCCAGCCGACCCTCGCCTGTGATCAAAAGGTCGCAGTCCTTGACATAATCGGATAGCTTCGTCACCTCCAGCACCAGATCAATGCCGGACTCCAGCCTTGCACCCAGGAAAGTCTGCAGTGCAAAACCAAGACCGCCGGCAGCACCTGCTCCCTCTGCCTCCGGATCTCCTCCCGACAGATCTGCGAAATGGGAAAGCCAGGCATCCATCCGTACAATATCCTCCGGACTTGCCCCCTTCTGCGGGCCGAAAATCGCCGAGCAGCCCTTGTTACCGCAGAGCGGATTCTTCACATCGCAAGCCACACGAAAATGACATTTCTCTAATTCCGGCAAAGCATTTTCGGTTGAAATATAGACCAGATCTGCCAGTCCCTCTGCCCCGGGCTTTATTTCCCTGCCCTCGGAATCCTGTAAGGAAAAACCAAGCGCCTGAAGCATTCCGGCACCGCCGTCATTGGTCGCCGAACCGCCGATGCCGAGAATAAAGGATCTGCATCCCTTTTGAATAGCATCCTTTATCATCTCGCCAACGCCAATCGTTGTGGCCTTCATGGGATCCAGACTGCCTCCGGGCGGAAGTAGAGTGATCCCTGCTGCCTGACTCATTTCCATCACGGCACCACCATCCGGCAGAATGCCATAATGGGCCCTGACCCGATTCCGGAAGGGACCGGTCACTTGAACTTCTTCCAGATGACCGCCCATACCAAGGGTCAGGGCCTCTGTGGTGCCTTCGCCACCGTCTGCGACCGGACGGATCACGATCTCTGCCCCGGGGTCTGCCAGAAGAATTCCTTCCTTGATTGCTTCCCCGGCCTCTAAGGATGACAGAGACCCTTTCAGAGAATCTGTTGCAATTACGATCTTCATTTCTAATCTGCTCCCTATGTGATGATCTCTTTGATGCAAACGAACTTGTTTATAAAATGTAATACTCTGCTAGGGCATCAAAATCACCTTATCATCTCTTGTCGTATATTTCTTCGGTCTTCCCTGATCCTCGGCCAGATACCCCTGGTCTACCAGCCGGCCAAGCACCTTCGTTCGAAGGTAGGCAGAGTCAGAAATGCCGAGATGATCTGCAATCTCTTTAGCCGTTCTTGTCTCTCCGTAGCAGAATCTGATTACTGCGTCATCGTGCTTCGTTGCATTTTCAGGTGCATCAAAAACAAGTCTTTGTCCAAGGGAATCTGACACGCCGGCAGCATAGGTAAGATCCGGCAGCACCAGAGTAAATTGATTGTTTCTCGAGAAGATATAAGGTCTGTGTGCGGCAGAGACATGATGATATTCTTCGATGATCTTCTCGAATCCTGTCCCCGAAGCCTCCATTACCATACATCTTACAAGAACATTGCAGATCACAGGATTTCGCCGCTGGGATATGATCGATGAAAGATCATACGTCTTTTGCAGATCCCCTTGTTTATAAAATGACCCGGGGGATGAAATCTCCAATCTGTCACGGAACATGTCGATCTGAATACTA
>JAQXPG010000091.1 GCA_029100405.1 Lachnospiraceae bacterium
TGATCTTAGTTGAATCCGACAAAGCGCTGGGCAAGGTGATAAGAACGTCTGGCAAATCCGCGGCCGAATTTTCCCGGAATATTCATGGAAAAACCGAGAACCCCATAGCGGAGGCGGCGGTATACACTTGGATTCTTTGCCTTGATATATTTCCAAAGCTTATGGATCTTCTCGAAAATCTCCGGATCCTTGGATACATAGCCCAGGCTGGAGGATACTACCGTGATCATCTCGAGATAGGACAGCATATACTTCCGAAGCATGGGCTCTGTGATCTCCTTGTCATGGGCACAGAAGTAATCGACCATGCGATAGTTGACAGCAAGCTGCTGGTCGATCCGGCGGATCATGGTCTGCTCAGCCACCGACTGCCCCTCTCTTCCGATCAGATAGCGATAATAATCCACATCCAGATAATACATGGTCTTCACATAGGGAAGCGGTTCAAATACGAAGAGATTATCCACATAGAAAGTATGCTTGGGCAGTACCAGGCCGGATGCTTTCAGCATTTCGGTCCGATAAGTCACGGAATGCATGAGGATGACATTACCCTTGATGACCCGTTTCAAGCCATCCCAACCGATAATTTCATTCTCCGGCAGCATGTGGTGATAGATCATGCGGCGTTCGTGATTTTCCGATGGCTTCTCATAGACATAGTTCGTAAGGAACATATCCACCGGGGTCTTCTTATCCACCAGTTCATGAAGTTTTTCCCGAACCTTTTGATAGGCATAGGGATCCAGCCAGTCATCCGAATCCACGACTTTGAAATATAGACCGGTCGCGTTCTTAAGTCCTGTGTTGACAGCTTCGCCATGGCCTCCGTTTTCCTGATGGATGGCCCTGCAGATGGTCGGATACTTCTTTTGGTATTCGTCTGCGATCTCTGCCGTAGCGTCCTTGGAGCCGTCATCAATGATAAGGATCTCGACATCTTCTCCACCCGGAAGGATGGATTCAATGCACTTTCTCATATAGGCTTCCGAATTATAGCAAGGTATTGCAAAACTGATTAATTTCATAAGTAAATCTCCCTTTTCCAGACTCC
The DNA here is from genome assembly GCA_029100405.1 of Lachnospiraceae bacterium. Lineage (GTDB taxonomy): Bacteria > Bacillota > Clostridia > Lachnospirales > Lachnospiraceae > Lachnocurva. The sequence goes on from JAQXPG010000091.1 coordinate 1,055, forward strand.
CACTATTATACATAAAGATTCTTAAAAATCTATAAGGATATCGTAAATCTTGTATTAAATCCGGTTCAGACGTGATTTTTCGTAATTTTTATTGTCTATCTGAAAGATCCTGATTTCAATGTACTATTTACCGAACAGAATTGCTTCCTCCCCACAGATATTCTGTATAAGCCTTAAAAGCGCTTGGTATCGCATAAATATCCCTTGCCTGGTCCAGTTCCGCCAGAAGCCAGGACTCTTCTTTCTTCTTGTCGACATCCACAGAAGCTACCCGGATCAGGAAAGACCTCATATGCCATTCAACATGGGAGAAGATATGCTTTGCCTCCCGGCCCTTCTCGATAAACAAGGGGTCCAGGCCAAGCTGTTTCGCATAATGCAAAGCCTCTTTTTCACTTACATATCCCTCCAGACCCGGAAATTCATAGAGTCCTGCCAAAAGGCCCTTTTTCGGACGTTTCTTTAAGAGGACCCGGTCTCCATCACGAATCAAAAGGACGGTCCGCTCTTCGATTCGTCTGGCCTTGGCCTTCGTTTTCACCGGATAATCCTGCCAGGTCCCCCGGCTTCTTGACAGGCAGACCTCTTTCCAGGGGCAGATCTCACATTTCGGTTCCCCATTGGGGAGGCAGACCGTCGCCCCAAGCTCCATCATAGCCTGATTCAGATCCCCGGGCGAAAAATTCCAGGTCCGGCTCTGAATTGCCCCATCCATGTCCTGCATGATCGATTTTTTTGTCTTTTCATCCCCGATATTCCTGTCATCACAAAGGACCCGGGTCAGAATACGAAGAGCATTTCCATCGACTGCGCTGTATGGCAGATCAAAAGCAATCGAGGAAATAGCGCCTGCCGTATAAGGCCCGATCCCTGGAAGAGACAAGATCGCATCATGATCCTTCGGCATGGCCCCGCCGAATTTTTCCTCGATCACTCTCGCCGCTTTCTGAAGGTTTCGAACCCGGCTGTAGTAGCCCAAGCCCTCCCACAGTTTTAAAAGCTTATCCTCCGGACATTCCGCCAGATCGCGGATCGTAGGCAGGTTCTTTAAAAAGCGCTCATAATAGGGGATCACAGCCTCCACCCGGGTCTGCTGCAGCATGATTTCAGAGATCCAGATCCGATAAGGGTCCCTGGTCCGTCTCCATGGCAGATCCCTGTGGCCCTTTTTGTACCAGTCCACCAGCGGTTCTAAGAGGGAAATGTAGACCATAGTGTAAATCAACCTCTTGACTTTTCAATGCTGGCTTCGACAGCTGCTTCAATGGAATGGCGGAAGCCAGTCTCTTCCAGCTTGGTCACACCTGCAATCGTAGTACCTCCGGGCGAGCAGACGGCATCTTTCAGGGCTCCGGGATGCTCCCCTGTCATAAGGACCATCTTGGCAGAACCGAGTACGGTCTGAGCTGCGAACTTATAAGCCTGTTGTCTCGGCATGCCTTCCTTTACAGCACTGTCCGCCATGGCTTCGATCAGGATATAGATGAAAGCCGGAGAGGAACCGCTGACACCGGTCACACAATCCATCAGACTCTCCGGAACGACCTCTGCCTGGCCGAAGCTGGAGAAGAGCCGGCAGACATACTGCAAGCGATCTTCTGAAAGGAAGTGACCGGGAGTTATGGCCGTCATCGCTTCACCGACAAGAGCCGGTGTATTTGGCATGGTCCGAGCCAATTGAAGCTTTCCATCCAAAGCAGGCGTCCGGAAGAGGCTCTCTAAGACATCGACCGACTTTGCAGCCACGACAGAAATCAGTAATGTTTCCGGCGACAGTTCCTCCCGGATCTCCGTTGCCACTTCTTCCAGCTTATTCGGTTTCACTGCAAGAAAAACAACATCGGCCTGAACGGCTTCTCTATTCTGATTGGTTGCCGTGATCCCATAGGTATCTTCCAGCCTTTTCTTCGACGTTTCCGTATGGCAGGAAGCAATGACCTCATCCGGATCAGCCAGCCCTGC
>JAQXPG010000092.1 GCA_029100405.1 Lachnospiraceae bacterium
CTGACGACGGTCTTAGATTCTTATATGAGTCTGATTGATTCCGCCAAAAGCCTCTCTGACGCTTCCGCTGCCGTTACCGAGGAACTGGGAAAGATTGCGGACAATGGCAGGCTCATGGTGGATCATTCCTCGGATGCTTTGAATCAGGCAAAAGAAAATACAGAAACGGCATCTGACATGGTTTCCGCCTCACTGGCTCAGATTCAAGATGAAGTCACAGGGATTCAGTCCTCCGCAAATCAGATCCTGACCATCATAAAGAGCGGAAACAAGATCCAGTCGAATTCTACCACCAGTCTCATTACCGCTGCTGAATCCCTCCGGGACTCTCTGAATCAGACTCTGACCGGGGCAGGATTCACGGAAGATCAACTGAAAAAAGTCAATGATACGATCGATCAGGCCATCGAAGATCTGAAGCAGCTGGATCAGGCCGGCCAGGAGGGGTACGACAAGGTCAATGCCCTCTCGGATCAATTGACCAATGACTTTGTTCATGTGAAGGATGAACTGACGGATCTGAAAGGCCAGTATCAGAATACGGTAAGCCCGAGTCTTCATAAGACCATGACTTCCCTTCAGAAATCTCTGAATGAAGCCCGGGATCTTTTGAATTTCCCGGATTCCAATGTCAGCCGCTTAAGCGGAGTCCTCTCCAGCTATCCGGATATGATGAAATTTGGAAAGAAGGGCCTCGAATCTTCCAAGGCAGGCATCCTGGAGCTTCAGAAAAAGCTGGAAAACCTGATTTCGGATATGGAATCCCTAAGTCAGAACGACCAGTATTCCTATCTTCTGAATCTCATTCAGACTGACCCGAAACTGATCTCCGATTTTGTCAGCAGTCCGATCATCCTGAAAACCAAGGCCGAATATGCAGTCAAAAACAACGGATCCGGCACAGCGCCTTTCTATATCGTTTTGTCCATCTGGGTTGGCGCCATTATCCTGATTGCCATCATCCATACCAAGATCAAGCATCCGGAAGAATTCCCGAATCTGAAGAATTATCAATCCTACTTCGGAAGATATATCATTTTCTTTCTAATCGGACAAATGCAGACTTTGATCACAGCCTTAGGGGCCCTCTTCTATGTCCGTATCCAATGCCTGCATCCCATTCTCTTCTATCTGGCCTGCGCCTTGACCAGCCTGACCTTCACCCTTCTCATGTATTCCCTGACCTATGCCATGGGAACGGTCGGTGAAGCGGTCTGTGTCGTCCTCATGGTCATCCAGGTCGCCGGATCCGGCGGAACCTTCCCGATTGAGGTCCTTCCGGATCTCTATCGGAATATTTACCGCTTCATGCCCTTCCAATACAGCATGAATGCGGTAAGGGAGTGTATCGGCGGTATGCACGGGAGTGACTATCGGCTCTATATGCTGGAACTTCTGCCCTTCATCGCTTTCTCCCTTTTCATGGGACTTATCGTTTCCATTCCGAATAAGAAGCTCAATGCAATCATCGATAAAGCAAAAGAAGAGACCGGCGTGCTGGAGTAAATAAAAAACGAAAATATCCGGCTGCTGAAAGAAGAAGGCTCTGAAAATACAGCCGATCCATGGAAACAAAAAATCCCCGGGATCTCTCCTGTCTGCATAAAGCAGATGGGGAAGATCCCGGGGATTTCTATGGTTTGAATTATGGTTTGAATTATGGTTTGAATTATGGTTTGAATCTCATATCACATGACCGGATGATCCAACCGCTTTGTGATAGTGCCTTGATGATTCTGAGCTTTCATATAGTTCTTAGATATGATTGATTCCAAGCTTTGGCATTCGATCCTTTGATTTATTTTATTTATGTGCCCGATGCAGCCGTCTGGTGATAATTCCCATATCATGACGGACATCGCTGGCTTTTTCATCTACATGGCGGCTTGTCCTGATGAACATATCTTGAAGAACAGGATTACGCATGTCGATTCCGGATACCAGGCTATGATCCTCCAGACCATATTCACGAGCCTCTTCAGGGCTGATCTCATTTGTAAATCTCATCATAAGACATTACCTCCTTCTGACTATATTATAGCATTCGTTTCAATTTTGTATACTGAAAGGAATTAAAGTAATGAATGATTGAATTTTACGTCAATGCGCTGAAGTGTCTGAATGATCCTTCTGCCACTTTTTGGCATAAGGATGTTCGAAAATAACTTTCTCACCGCGGCCATGAATCACAGAAACTGCCCTGGCGATCATAGTATTGGTCTCTTCCAGGCTGCGATAATCTTCATCGAAAAAGACTTCCTTTATCGTACATTCTCCTTTTTTGGTCTCCGGGAAAGAGATCTCAGCAATGACTTTTCCATTTTCATCTTTCCGATAGATCCGATGGGGTAATTCGATCCAATTTTCTTCCATAATCCGAGCTGTCTCCTGATATATCTTTACTATAGATGGAAGAAGCGGCTTTGGAATACAGCCTTTTTTCATTGACTTCCCGGCAGAAGGCCGATTCTTTAGAAGCTCTCTTCCTTATAATGCTTCTCAATTTTGTCCATGACCTGAACAACTTCCATGGTTCCGACATAGTCGCCCTTGTCATCCCGAACGGCCATATAGCGAACCAGAACAGGTCTTCCGTTCTTTGTCATCCAGACATCCTCTGAGTCTCTCTTGCCGGCCTTCAGATCTTCAATCACGGCACGAACCATGGGTTCGATCTTTGCCGGATGGCAGAAATATACTTCACGGTCAATGGCCGCATCCGGGCGCTTGAACAGCTTCTTCTCCTTCTGAAGGTTGAAGTAACGATTCACATCGTCCTCATCGATAAAGGAGATTTCCAGAGGAATGGTATTCAGCATAGCATTGAGCTGATAGGGAGTCAAATGACCTACCGGAAAACGCACTTCATTTCCTTCGATCGTTGCCTTAGGCCGTCTCAGATCCTTCGCCTCATCCCAGATCGGGAACTCTTCGGTAAAGCAGGGATCATAATCCTGAAGATCCCGGGAAATGCCCTTCCACTCATCCTCGGTAAAGAAGTTAGCGCAAAGAGGAAGAAGGATATTCTTTTCTTTATAAGCCATCTCCTCTGCCCTCGTCAGGACCTGATCCACGCGTTCATACCAGTTTTCCTGACGGTCTGTTTTTGGCGTTCCTGCAGCCAGATAACGAAACTCATCCCGGATCTCATCATCCACGCCCCACATGACATTAGAAGGGCCGGAAACATTGTATTTGGATGCCAGAAGCGGATAGAGGAGGTCACCCTTCTTGGAATAATGCAAGGCGATCCGGCGGTCGGTCTTCAGCTCTTCCAGAAGCCTCTCATTGCCTTCTTCATTCTTTGCTTCTCTCGCTGCCTCCAGGGCCTCTCTGGACTTCTTCAGCTGCCTTTCTACGGCCTTATTCTCCTGGGTAAAAACATAGACCGGATGATTGACGGTATAGGAAAGTCGAACAGCTGCTGCTTTCTTCGCTTCCTTATCCACGGTCTTTATCATGGACTGGGGTGCTGAAGCGGTCTGACCGCCAACAGCCTCCTTCATTTGATCCGATCCTGCCGTCTCTGTCTTCTCCCCTGTCATGGCTTCACCATGCGCTGCCAGGGCACGAGCTCTGGATGCTTCGACTTCTTTCTCGGCATTCTCGATCTGCTCTTCTCTGGTTGCACCATGGAAAAGAGCCGAATGAATATCGCAGAGAGACTGAACCTTTGCCACCGGCATACCGCTGTTAATCATGGCCTGCTCGGCTTTTACGATCTCGACTGCCTCGACATCCTTGAAGTTC
>JAQXPG010000093.1 GCA_029100405.1 Lachnospiraceae bacterium
TGTCGCCGATTGAGCATGCAAGCGTTTATAATCCCATGAGGGCTTTGGCGGATCTGGGCTTTGAAGTGGAATACCTTCCGGTGGACTCGGACGGCATCGTCGAACTTTCTGCCCTGAAAGAAATGATCCGGCCGGATACCATCCTGGTCTCCATCATGCATGTCAATAACGAGATCGGTGCTGTGGAACCGATCGAAGAGGCTGCGAAAATCATAAAAGCGAAGAACCCGGAGACCTACTTCCACGTCGATGCCATCCAGTCTTACGGTAAATTCGAGATCTATCCGGACCGCTTTGGGATCGACCTTTTGTCCGTGAGCGGTCATAAGATCCACGGACCCAAGGGATCCGGTTTCCTTTTCATTCATGAGGGAGTAAGGATCCAGCCGGAGATTCTCGGCGGCGGCCAGGAATCCGGTATGAGGTCCGGTACGGAGAATGTCCCTGCCATCGCCGGGCTCGGTCAGGCAGCAGAGGATATGTACAGCCATCTGGATGAAAACCGAAAGCACTTGTTTGCTTTGAAAAAACATTTTATTTCCGGCGTAGAAGAACTCGAAGGAACCCATGTCAACGGACGGACCGGAGAGGACAGCGCTCCCCAGATCGTATCGGTCTCCTTCCGGGGTGTCAGGGCAGAAGTCCTTCTTCATGCCCTGGAGGAACGGGGCGTCTATGTCTCCAGCGGCTCTGCCTGCTCCTCCAACCGGCCCGCTGTTTCGAGGACTTTGACATCGATCCACACAGCTCATGAATATCTGGATGAAACGGTGCGTTTCAGCTTTTCTGTGTTTACAAGCATGGAAGAAATAGATTATGCCTTAGAACAGCTGAAGGTCCTGCTTCCCATCCTTCGTAAATATCAAAGACACTGAAAGAGAGGAAACCATGTCATATCAGGCATTTGTAGTGAAATATGGCGAGATCGGCCTAAAGGGGAAAAACCGCCACGTCTTCGAAGACGCCCTGGTCCATAATATTGTGGTCAGCTTGAAACCGGTGGACGGAAACTTTTTTGTGGAGAAAGAGCAGGGACGGATCTATGTCGAAGCAAAGGGAGCTTTTGATTACGAAGGCGCCCTGGAGGCCCTGGAACGGGTCTTTGGCATTGTGGAGATCTGTCCGGCCGTTTTGACCGAGGACCGCGGCTTTGACGAACTCTCCAGGGAGATTCTGGATTATCTGGAGGAAACATATACCGATAAGAACTTTACCTTCAAAGTCCTGGCGAAGCGTGCCCGGAAGAATTATCCTATGAATTCCATGGAGATCAACATGGAACTTGGCGGAAGGATTCTGGATCGTTTCCCGGAAATGAAGGTCGATGTCCATCATCCCATGAAGGAGATCCATGTGGAGATCCGGGACAAGATCAGCTTCTATTCCGAGAAATTCCCCGGCCCCGGCGGTATGCCGGTCGGCACCAACGGTAGAGCCATGCTGCTTTTGTCCGGAGGGATCGACAGCCCGGTTGCCGGTTATATGATTGCAAAGCGTGGTGTCACCATCGATGCCACCTATTTCCATGCACCTCCTTATACTTCCGAGCGTGCAAAAAAGAAGGTGGTTGACCTTGCCAAGATCGTAGCCCGTTACAGCGGACCCATCCGTCTCCATGTCATTAATTTCACGGATATCCAGCTGGCGATCTATGAGAAATGCCCTCACGATGAGCTGACCATCATCATGAGACGCATCATGATGTATCTGGCAGAACATTTTGCAAAAGAAGACGGAGACATCGGTCTTGTGACAGGAGAGAGCATCGGTCAGGTTGCCTCCCAGACCATGCAGTCCCTTCTGGTGACAAACGAAGCTGCCACGCTTCCGGTTTACCGTCCTCTGATCGGTTTTGACAAGCAGGAGATTATTGACCGGTCTCTGAAGATCGGGACTTATGAGACTTCCATCCTGCCTTATGAAGACTGCTGCACGATTTTCGTCGCCAAGCATCCGGTCACTAAGCCCCATCTGGACCGGATCAAGAAGTCCGAGCGGAATCTGGATGAAGTTCTGCCGGATCTCATGCAGAAGGCCATCGAATCCACAGAGACGATCCTGGTGGAAGCAGAGTAAAAAGCAGAGTAAAAGCAGAGTAAGAAGCAGAGAAAAAAGAAAAGGACCTGATCCGAAAACGGACCAGATCCTTTTTCCTGAATTTTTGTTCTTTCCGGCATTCTTTCCGGCAATTACTGTTCAACGAGATAAGGCTTTAACTGCTCTAAGATCTTGTCAACATCCTTGTCTGCATGGATGGCGAGGTCGATGGGCTTGGACAGATCCAGGCTGAAGATACCCATGATGCTCTTGGCATCGATGACATATCTGCCGGAGATCAGGTCGAAGTCGGAATCCATGGTATTAATGGTATTGACGAAAGACTTAACCTTATCGATAGAATTTAATGAAATCTGTACAGTTTTCATAATGATCTCCTTATCTATTATTGTGGATGAACGGGTAATCAAACTGATTAAATTTAATTTAGTGCATTCAGATACGAAAGTCAATCATTTCAGGTTTTGAAAAAGAAAGCAGAGGGATATTTTGAAGAGAGCAGCGCTCCACAATCTTGGCTGTAAAGTCAATGCATATGAAACAGAAGCCATGGAAGCTTTATTGGCAAAAGACGGATATACCATTGTCCCCTTTGATGAAGAAGCAGACGTCTATGTCATCAATACCTGCTCTGTTACCAATATGGCAGATCATAAATCCCGGCAGATGATCCATCGGGCCAGAAAGAAGAATCCGGATGCCGTTGTCATTGCAGCAGGCTGCTATGTCCAGACCGGTTTGGAAAGCCTGAAGGAAGACCTTTCCGTCGATATCATCCTTGGCAATAATAAGAAGGACGAACTTCTGCCGGAACTTCATCGCTTCCTGAAAGACCACGAACGTGAGCTGGATGTCATCGATGTCAATGAAGGACATCTGAATTTTGAAAATCTCTATCTTACGAAAACCGCCGAGCATACCCGGGCCTTCTTAAAAGTTCAGGACGGCTGCGACCAGTTCTGCAGTTACTGCGTGATCCCCTTTGCAAGAGGCCGGATCCGGTCCCGTTCCATCGAAGAGGTCGTTTCCGAGACAAGAGAACTTGCAAAACAGGGCTATCGGGAATTTGTCCTGACCGGTATCCATCTCTCCTCTTATGGCATGGTTCGTTACGGCGTGCCCGGCCCTTATGGCCTTCAGGATCTGATCGAAGAGGTCGCTAAGGTGGATGGCGTGGAGAGAGTCCGGCTGGGTTCCGTAGAGCCACAGATTTTTACAGCAGACTTCATTGAGAGGATCTCTAAAGTTCCTGAATTTTGCCCCCATTTCCATCTCTCTTTGCAGAGCGGCTGCAACCGGACCTTAAAGAGCATGAATCGGAAATATACGGCGGAAGAATACGAAGAGACCTGTCGTCTGATCCGCGAGGCCTTCGACCATCCGGCCATTACCACGGATGTCATTGTCGGCTTCCCCGGTGAAAGCGATGCAGATTACGAAGAATCCCGATCCTTTGTCGAAAAGATCCGTTTCTATGAGCTTCATGTCTTTAAATTCTCCCGAAGAAAGGGTACAAAGGCCGACAGCATGCCGGACCAGATCCCGGAAGAAAAAAAGACCGTCCGGAGCCGTGACCTGATCGCCATCGGGAAAAAGATGTCGAGGGAATACCGCGAGGAGATCCTGGGCAGCGAACAGGAGATCCTGGCAGAGGAGAAGATGGAGATCCATGGCAAGAGCTACTGGGTCGGCTATACCAGGGAATATGTTCGCATGGCCTATCTTTCAGACGAAAACCTGCAGAACCGCCTGGTTAGGGGGCGCGCCACTTCCATGCTGACCGATGATATCGTGCTTCTTGACAGAGATACCTGTGAAAGGGTAAGATAGGCATATTGAAAAGGTGTCCGGGATGGAATTGAGATCGTCTCTTTCGCTCCGGATCAATACAAAGGACAGGCGTTTCATTATGCAGGACTTAGGTAACACACAGTATTACAAGGTTCGGAAAGAACCCAGAGTTGGCGTGAAGGAGATCCTTCGCCAGGTTTATTCCGCATTATCGGAAAAGGGATACAACCCGGTCAGCCAGATCGTAGGCTATATCATGTCCGGAGATCCGACTTTTATCACCAGCTATAAGAATGCCAGGTCTCTGATCATTCAGGTGGAGCGGGATGAGCTCGTCGAGGAACTCCTCAGAGCTTATATCAAAAACGAAGCCTGGAATCAGGACTGATGGACCGGATACTCGGACTGGACTATGGAACTAAGACCGTTGGCGTGGCAGTCACGGACGGTCTTGGCCTTACAGCCCAGGGACTGGAAATTATCCGGCGGGAAAAACCGAAAAAACTGCGTAAGACCATTGCCCGCATCCGGGAACTGATCGATGAGTATGATGTCAAGGCGATCGTACTCGGAAAACCTTTGAATATGAATGGTTCCTCCGGCTTCCGTGTCGAGGATACGCTGGAATTCAAGGCCCTTCTGGAAGAGAAGACCCGCCTTCCGGTATATCTGGAGGATGAGAGGCTGACCACGGTGGATGCCTATGAGATCATGGAAGAAGTCGGAGTCAAAAAGAAGGATCAGAAGGCTTATGTCGATGAGATCGCAGCAATTTTGATCCTTGAGAGCTATATGCACCGAGAGGAAGGAAAGTAGTATGGACTCCATTCAATTGCAAGATGAAAATGGTGAGACTTCGGAACTCTATGTTCTGGAGGAGACAAGCTTAAATGGAAATCATTACCTTCTTCTTTCCGAAGAGGCAGAGGGAGATTCCGATGCCTATATTTTTCGCGAGATCCCCGGCGATGACGGCGATGAAGCGACCTATGTAGCAGTGGATGATGAGACCGAATACTCGGCAGTTCTCCTTGTCTTTAAGGAACTGTTAGAGGATACGGACTTTGAATAATGATTGATCACAGCAGTCCGGACTGCGTGGCAGTACAGGACATGTGATCCTAAGAGATGTAACAATTGAAACAAGTTAGAAAACGGAATTCATGCAGGGGGAGACTGCCGTTAGAGGGGCAGTCTTTCTTCTTGTAAAGAATTCCTGTAAGGAGGAAATTTTATTTTGAAGAAGAAAACTGAAAAGAGCGGGAACGAGAAGCTGAAAGTGATTCCCTTGGGCGGTCTGGAGCAGATCGGAATGAACATGACTGCCTTTGAGTACGGTGATTCGATCATCGTCGTCGACTGTGGAATGGCTTTCCCGGAGGACGATATGCTCGGCGTGGACCTGGTCATCCCTGATATCACCTATCTGGAAGAGAACCAGAAGAAGGTCAAGGGATTCTTTATCACCCATGGCCATGAAGACCATATCGGAGCGATCCCTTACGTCCTTCGCCGCATCCAGGCACCCATTTATGCGACCAGACTGACCATGGGCATCATTGAGCACAAGCTGGAAGAGCATAACATGTTGAACTCTGTCAAGAGAAAGGTCGTAAATTACGGTACCAATATCAATGCCGGACCTTTCCGGATCGAGTTCATCCGCACCAACCACTCCATCCAGGACGCAGCGGCTCTGGCCATCTATACACCGGTCGGGACCATCGTTCACACCGGAGACTTCAAAGTCGACTATACACCGGTATACGGAGATCCGATCGACCTCCAGCGTCTGGCAGCCATCGGTCAGAAAGGCGTTCTGGCCCTGATGTGCGATTCCACCAATGCAGAGCGTCCCGGTTTCACCCCGTCCGAGAAGACCGTCGGCCGTACCATTGACAATATCTTCTCTGAGAATCAGGACCGCCGGATCATTATTGCGACCTTTGCGTCAAATGTAGACCGTGTTCAGCAGATCATCAACTCTGCCTACAAGTTCGGACGTAAGGTCGTAGTCGAGGGCCGGAGCATGGTCAATATCATTACGATTGCAACCGAACTCGGTTATATAAAGATCCCGGACAAGACCCTGATCGAAGTGGATCAGCTCCGGAGCTTCCCGGATGAAAAGACCTGTATCATTACAACAGGGTCACAGGGAGAGTCTATGGCAGCCCTGTCCCGTATGGCCAATGGAAGCCACAGAAAGATTCAGATCAAGCCCAACGATACCATTGTCTTCTCCTCTCACCCGATTCCCGGAAATGAGAAGTCGGTCGGCCGTGTGATCAATGAACTTTATCGTAAGGGAGCCAACGTGATCTTCCAGGATGTCCATGTATCCGGACATGCCTGCCAGGAGGATATTAAATTGATCTATTCTCTGGTAAAGCCCAAGTATGCGATCCCGGTTCATGGGGAATATAAGCATTTAAAGGCCCAGGAGAAGATCGCAGAGATGTTAGGGTATGACAGTAAGCATCGTATTCTCCTTTCTTCCGGCGATGTCTGTGAATTTGACGAAGACCAGAACTTTAAGATCACCGGAAAAGTCAAGACCGGAGCTGTCATGGTCGATGGCCTCGGTGTTGGTGATGTCGGAAATATTGTATTGAGAGACCGGCAGCATCTGGCAGAAGACGGAATCATTATTGTTGTCATGACCCTGGCAAGAGAAAACGGTATGCTTTTGGCCGGACCGGATATTGTCTCCAGAGGCTTTGTCTATGTAAAGGATGCAGAGGATCTGATGGAAGAAGCCCATCATGTTGTCATGGATCTCATGGATCGCCTCCAGGATAAGCATGTCAAGGATTGGACCAGGATCAAGAATGAAGTCAAGGGAGTCCTTTCTGACTTTGTATGGAAGGAGACCCAGAGACGGCCCATGATCATTCCTGTGATCGAGGAAGTGTAAATTGCGAATCAAGGATACAGAAGACAGGGATCTGGCATCCGCCCGTCAGGCCTTTGAAATGAGGGATCCGAGAGAGGAGAGAATGGAAGTTTTTCTGGAGTCTCTTCTGGATCCTCTGGAAGATCTGCCTTATTTGAAAGAACTGGAGCAGATCTGTCTGGACAATTATGTCCCGGTCATACGAAAACCGACCCAGCGTTTTCTCTCTTTCGAGATGCGGCATTTAAAGCCGAAAAGGATCCTGGAGATCGGTACAGCATTGGGATTTTCTTCGATCCTGATGGCAAAGACCAATCCCTTCCCCTGCAGGATCGATACCATCGAGAGCTTTGATGAGAGGATCCCGAAGGCAAGAAAGCATTTTGAAGAAGCAGGGCTTTCCAGACAGATCCGTCTTCTTCCCGGCGATGCCGGAGAGATCTTAAAAGACCTGATCCGGGAGGGGAGATCCTATGATTTTATCTTTCTGGATGCGGCCAAGGGCCAGTATCCCATCTGGCTCCCCTATCTAAAGGAGCTTCTGGCAGGGGACGGGATCCTTCTTACCGATAATGTCCTTCAGGAAGGTGATATCATCGAAAGCCATTTTGTCATTCCCAGAAGGAACCGGACCATCTATAAGAGAATCCGGGACTATTTAAGACAATTGACAAGAGATCCGGAACTTTCGACCGAGATTCTTCCAATCGGTGACGGCATGGCACTAACGGTGAAAAATGGCCTGCCGCAAGATGAACAAAAGGTTTAAAAGCGGAAGCAGAACTGTAAGATGCAATCGGTCAGGCGAAAGGAAAGCACGAGTAATGAAACTCAGCGGCAAAATGTATGCCTGGCACTCATATGATAGAATCAGAGTATAAAGTATAAGATGAGAGAAAGAAGAAAACCGGAACTTCTGGCTCCGGCCAAATCACTGGAGATACTGAAGACCGATGTGCGCTACGGCGCAGATGCGGTCTACATTGGCGGCGAAGCCTATGGCCTCAGGGCCAAGGCAGACAATTTTAACCCCGATGAGATGAGAGAGGGCATTGCCTTCGCCCATGAGCATGGGGTCAAGGTCTATGTGACTGCCAATATTTTCGCTCACAATGATGACATTGAAGGGATTCAAGCCTATTTCAGAGAATTGAGAGAGATCGGTCCGGATGCGGTATTGATCGCGGATCCGGGCGTTTTTGGCCTGGCAAGGGAGATCATGCCGGAAATTCCCATCCATGTTTCCACCCAGGCCAACAATACGAATTACCTGTCCGCCAATTTCTGGTACAAAGAAGGTGCCACAAGGATCGTGACGGCGCGGGAACTGTCTCTGGAAGAAATCAAGACCTTACGGGAGAAGATCCCGAAAGATATGGAGATCGAGAGCTTCGTGCACGGAGCCATGTGCATTTCCTATAGCGGACGCTGCCTTTTGAGTAATTATTTCACGGGCAGAGACGCAAACCAGGGAGAATGTACCCACCCTTGCAGATGGAAGTACGCTTTGGTGGAGGAAACCCGGCCGGGTCAATATTTCCCCATCGCCGAAAATGAACGGGGAAGCTATATCATGAACTCCAAGGATCTCTGTATGATTGATCATATTCCGGATCTTTTCGCTGCCGGCATTGACAGTTTTAAGATAGAGGGTAGAATGAAGACAGCACTGTATGCTGCCACGGTCGTTCGGACCTACCGGAAGGCGATTGATGACTTCATGGAGTCCGAGGACAAATACAGGGAGAATCTGCCATGGTATGATAAGGAGATCCGTTCCTGTACCTATCGGCCTTTTACGACCGGTTTCTTCTATGGTAAGCCGTCTGATGAGGCCCAGATCTATGACAGCAATACATACGAAAAGGGATCTACCTATCTCGGGACCATACGTTCCGTAGAGAATGGCTTTTGTCAGCTGACCCAGAAGAATAAATTCTCGGTCGGTGAGACCATAGAGATCATGAAAACGGATGGGAGAAACTTAGAGACCAAGGTTCTTGAAATTCGTAATGCAGAGGGAGAAGAGATGGAAAGTGCTCCGCACGCCAGTGAAGAGCTTATGGTCCGTCTCGATCAAAAAGCAGATCCATATGACATTTTGCGGAGACAAGAGGAGGCATAATCATGTCAAAGGAAAAGTATGTTGCTTATGTTGGTACTTACACCCATGAAAAGAGCCGGGGCATTCATGTCTATGATGTAGACCCGGACAGCGGTGTTTTCACCTTACGAGGGGTTGCAGAGATCAATAATCCTTCCTATCTTACGGTCTCCCGTGATGGGAAGACCCTTTATTCCATCGCAGATGAAGGTGTTGCATCCTTTTCCATCGATGAAAATGGAGACCTGACAAAGACCAGTGAGAAGTGGATCGGCGGTATGCGTGGCGACTTCGTAGAAGTGGATTCCAAGAACCGTTTCCTCTTTGTCGGTGGTTATCATGACGGTCGTGTCACTATGATGCGGCTGAATCCGGACGGAACCATCAACGGAATTGCTTATGGCATTTTCCATAAGGGGACCGGCATCGGGTTTGGCGATCCTCATTTTGATCATGCCAAGGTCACCTGTGTTCGCCTGACACCGGATGAGAAATTCCTCTGTGCCGTTGATTTCGGTCTGAACCAGGTCAAGGTCTATCGGATCGATTACAATCTGGGCAATCTCACCATGGTTGACATTATCCGCCCGGAGATCAATGCCGGAGCCAGAGAGATCCGTTTCTCCAAGGACGGAAAATTTGCTTATATCCTGACCGGACTCAATAATTCCATCGAAGTCTACCGTTATTCAATTGATGACAGAGACGAACCGGTCTTCGAGAAGATTCAGGAGGTCAGTGTCTTAAATAAAGACTACGAAGCAGCTGCATCCTTGAATATGTGCTTTACCTCCACGGAAGATTTTGCCTTTGTTGCAATCGATGCCTTGAATGCCGTTTCCGCTTTAAAGAGGGATACCGAAACCGGTCTTCTGACCTTTGACGGCTTGACCTATATCAGCGGAGAATATCCGAAATCCATTGTGATCCTGCCGGGGGATAAGTATCTGGTCGTTGCCAACCACGACACGAATGATATCCGCACTTTTGAAATGAATCACAAGGGTCATTACTGCCTGATGAAAAATGCGCCGGTACAGATCCATCAGCCCAACCGGATCCACATTCACAGACTGAGATAAGAAGGAAACAGGCTTTCATAACGCCGTGAACATGGTTTCACGGCGTTTCTATTAGCGAGGACATCATTATTATGGCAGGATCCACCTTTGGAAATCTATTTCGGGTCACGACCTGGGGCGAGTCCCACGGCAAGGCCCTTGGCGCAGTCATTGACGGCTGCCCGGCCGGGCTTTTTCTTTCGGAAGAAGACATCCAGAAACTTCTGGACCGGAGGAAACCCGGTCAGTCCAAGGCTTCCACGGCAAGAAAAGAAAGTGATCGCTGTGAGATTTTGTCCGGCGTTTTCGAGGGGAAAACGACCGGTACCCCGATTTCTGTTATTGTCTGGAATGCCGACCAGCATTCCGGGGACTATTCGAATATTGCAGATGTCTTTCGACCCGGTCATGCGGATTATCCCTTCCAGATCAAGTACGGGATCCGGGACTACCGGGGCGGCGGACGTTCCTCCGGCCGGGAAACCATCGGCCGTGTGATCGGCGGTGCCGTTGCAGAAAAGGTTCTGTCTCAGCTTGGAATTACTTTTCTTACCTACGCTAAGTCCATCGGTCCGGTGACCGTTGGAAAGATAGACCCGGCCTATATTTCACAGAATCCCTTCTATCTGCCGGATCCGAAGGCGGCCAAAGAGGCAGCAGAGCTTCTGGATCATGCCAGGAAAGAGGAAGACTCTCTGGGTGGATCCATCGAGTGCCGAATCCAGGGACTGCCGGTGGGAATCGGCGAGCCGGTCTTCGACAAACTGGATGCCGATCTGGCCAAGGCTATGCTGTCGATCGGCGCCGTCAAGGGCTTCGAGATCGGAGACGGCTTTACAGCAGCATCTGTAAGAGGATCGGAGAATAATGATGGCTTTGCCCTGGAAACCGGCCTTAACGGATCTCAATCAGACAAAAATAAAATCATAAAAACCAGTAACCACTCCGGGGGGACTCTGGGTGGCATGTCGGATGGTTCTGAATTAGTTTTTCGTGTGGCAGTCAAGCCGACCCCGTCGATCAGCCGGCCGCAGAAGACGGTAAGGCAGAATGCCGATGGCTTTCTTGAGACCGAGATCCAAATCCACGGCCGCCACGATCCCGTGATTGTTCCGCGGGCGGTTGTTGTGGTCGAAAGCATGGCAGCCATGACCCTTCTGGACCTCTATCTGAGAAGCCTTGTGAACCGAATGGATGAACTGGATTAGCATTTCTCTCGTGAGATGAGAGCTTAAACAAGTAAGCGAAAATGAGTGGCAATTGCCACTCATTTCATTCAATATCATTAAGGAATCATATGTCAAAGAAATCAACCTATAAGATCTTAAAACAAGACGGTCTGGCAAAACGTGCCGAATTTACGACCGTGCATGGCACAGTCCAGACTCCGCTTTTTATGAATGTGGCAACCGTTGCTGCGATCAAGGGCGCTGTTTCCACCGATGACCTCCATGCCATCGATACCCAGGTCGCCCTGTCGAATACCTACCATCTTCATGTCCGGACCGGAGACAAGCTGATCCATGATCTGGGCGGTCTCCATAAGTTCATGGTCTGGGACCGGCCCATCCTGACCGATTCCGGCGGATTCCAGGTCTATTCTCTGGCAAAGCTTCGGAATATCAAGGAAGAGGGCGTCACTTTCCAGTCTCATATCGACGGACATCGGATCTTCATGGGACCGGAAGAATCCATGACCATCCAGTCCAATCTGGCTTCAACCATCGCCATGGCCTTCGATGAATGTCCGCCGGCTCTGGCCGAGAGAAGCTATGTCGAGCATTCCGTCGCCCGGACCGAGCGCTGGCTCAAGCGCTGCAAGATTAAGATGGACTGGCTGAATAATCAGGAGACTACGATCAATAAGAGTCAGCTCTTGTTCGGAATCAATCAGGGAGCTATTTACCCGGATATCCGGATCGAAAATGCCAAAAGGATCTCGGATCTGAATCTGGACGGCTATGCAGTCGGCGGTTTGGCGGTCGGTGAGACAGCCGAACAGATGTATGACATCATCGAGCAGACGACCCCCTACCTGCCCAAGGACAAGCCGACCTATCTTATGGGAGTAGGTACACCTCAGAATATTCTGGAAGCCGTGGAACGCGGCATCGATTTCTTCGACTGCGTCTATCCGTCAAGGAACGGTCGTCATGGCCATGTCTATACCCATAAGGGGAAAATTAACCTCACGAACAAGAAGTATGAGACCGACATGGCTCCAATCGAAGAAGGATGCCAGTGTCCGGCCTGCCGAACCTATTCCAGGGCATATATTCATCATCTTTTCAAGGCAAAGGAGATGCTTGGAATGCGGCTTGCGGTCCTGCACAATCTCTATTTCTACAATCATCTGATGGAAGAGATCCGGGGAGCCATCGAAGAAGGCAATTATCATCAGTGGAAGGAAGAGACCATAGATGCCATGAATGAGTATGGGAAGGGCTGATTGATTCATACAGGGCATGGGCAGGCCAGGGCTGATTGATTCATGCAATGAACGGACAGGCCATGGCTGATTGATTCATACAATGTACGGACAGGCCATGGCTTTGTATTCCATCCTTGCAATCCCGACCGGCATTCGATAGAATATTAGAGGTTTTGTTATTTTTTAATTGGAGGTATTACTATGATTTTAGCATCATCTGCAGGAAGCAGCGGAATTATCATGATCCTTTGGATCGTAATTCTCTTTGCATTTATGTATTTCCTTATGATCCGCCCTCAGCAGAAGGAGACCAAGAAGAAGAACGCTATGATGGAAAGCCTGGCTGTAGGCGATACCGTTCTTACCACCAGCGGCTTCTATGGTGTTGTAATTGACATTTCGGATGACGATACCATTATTGTAGAGTTCGGTAATAACAAGAACTGCCGGATTCCCATGCAGAAGGCAGCCATCTCAGCAGTGGAAAAGCCGGAAGATGCCGTTTCTTCTGATAACAATGATAAGAAGGACGAGAAGAAAAAGTGATTTGATCCGAAAGGACCGGGAAAATGACTATATTTGATGTATTGACATTGATCGGCGGAATTGCTCTTTTCCTCTACGGAATGCATATCATGGGCAATGCCCTGACGCGGGCGGCCGGCAATAAACTGGAAGGCCTCCTGGAGAGACTCACCAAGACCACCATCATGGGTGTCCTGCTCGGAGCCGGTGTTACAGCGGTGATCCAGTCGTCCGGTGCGACCACGGTCATGGTCGTCGGCTTTGTCAATTCCGGAATCATGAAGCTTTCACAGGCAGTTGGAATTATCATGGGAGCCAATATCGGTACGACCATTACTGCCTGGATTCTTTCCTTGACCGGTATTCAGGGTGATTCCATTTTTGTCAATCTTTTGAAGCCCACATCCTGGACTCCGATTCTGGCTTTGATTGGCATTATTTTCGTCATGTTTTTGAAGGATGAGAAGAAACATGACATCGGTGAGATCTTCCTGGGCTTTGCTGTTCTCATGTTCGGCATGAATACAATGACGAATGCGGCGGCGCCTCTGGCCAATATGCCATCTTTCACCAACATGCTTCTGAAATTCTCAAATCCGGTATTCGGAATCCTCGCAGGCACCATTTTGACAGCGGCCTTGCAGAGCTCCTCCGCATCGGTCGGAATTTTACAGGCACTCTGTATGACAGGAACGGTTCCCTATGGGGTAGCTCTTCCGATTATCATGGGCCAGAACATCGGTACCTGTGTGACCGCTATGATCTCTTCCATTGGAGCCAAGAAGAATGCTCAGCGTGCGGCCTTTATCCATCTCTATTTCAACTTGATCGGAACGCTGATCTTCATCACGGTTTATTACAGCTTGAATGCCGTTTTCCATTTTCCTCTTACAAGTGAAGCAGCAACGCCTGCCGGCATCGCAATTGTACATTCAGCCTTCAATATCATCTGTACGCTTTTCTGGCTGCCATTTAATAAGGTTCTGGTCAAGCTTGCTATGATGACCATTCGCGGCAATGATGACGATGAAGTGGAGACCGGAGAATTCACTCAGGAGCTGTCTCTTCTCGATGAACGTTTCCTGGAGCGCCCTGCATTTGCTGTTGCTCAGGTTGTCACGGTTTCGAATCGGATGGCTGATTTGACCAGACAGTGCCTGTTTAATGCAACGGATTATATGCTGCAGAGGAAATCGAAGATGAAAAAGAGGGCAGTTGCACTGGAAAGCGCCATTGACCTCTACGAGGATCAGCTGGGATCCTATCTGGTCAAGCTTTCCGGACGCTCTCTCTCCTTGAAGGATAGTGAGACGGTATCGACCATTCTTCACAGTATCAGTAACTTTGAACGAATCTCCGATCATTCCCTGAATCTGGTCGAGACGACCGACGACATGATAAAGGACGATTCCAAGTTTTCTGACAAGGCCATGAAGGAACTGCAGATCTATATCAGTGCCGTTCGGGAGATCGTCGATATCACGGTCAATGCATTTTCTCATAATGATATTCGTGCAGCTTACAGTATCGAGCCTCTGGAAGAGGTCATCGATAATCTGAATAGTAAGGCCAAGAAACATCATGTCAAGAGAATGCAGTCCGGCGAATGCACCATGGGCCTGTCCGTCCTGATCGAAGATACTTATATCAATCTGGAGCGGATCTCTGACCACTGCAGCAATATCGGTGTCACACTGATCCAGATCAGTGCAGATGAATTTGATACCCATGAGTATCTGGACACCCTCCGCGAGGAGAGAACACCGGAATTCGCCAAGAAGTTTGATGAATATAAGGCGAAGTATCACTTCTGAGCTGGTTACAGCAATAGCTGAGAGCAGGGGAATGTGCTTGTGCAGGCTTGAAATATCGTAACGGAGTAGGAATTTGAAAATTACGATAGTGAGAGCAGGAAAATGTGCATGCTCAGGCCTGAAATATCGTAAGAGAGTAGAAATTTGAAAATTACGATAGTGAGACCTGGAAAATAGGCTTGCTCAGGCCTGAAATATCGTAAGAGAGTAGAAATTTGAAAATTACGATAGTGAGACCCGGAAAATAGGCTTGTTCAGGTCTGAAATATCGTAATAGAGATAGAAAATCTAAAATCCGATAGTGGAAGGAGGCTTTCACTATCGGATTTTTTTCAGTTACTTGATATTAAGATAATTCACTACACTTGACCGAAGTCCACTATCGGATTTTTGAAGATTGAGTTTTATTACGATAAATGCGCAAGGTTTGTTTGAACATACTATATTTTAGAGAAATGCATCTGATACGTTATTTTTTGATATTTTTATAATCAAAAAATAAACTTGAGAAGTACATAATTGCATGATAATATCAAATTAAAGCTTAAATATAACAATAATATACGATTGAATTCAAATGCCTTTGCTATGTTAGCTGTAGTGAAATATGTCCAAAAAGGGAGCTGGGAATATGAAAAGAACTATATCTATTTTAGCAGTCGCAGTTGCATATTTATTACTATTGGGTTGTACTTCAAATAAGACAGATGTCAGAATCAATATGAACATTGATCCAAAAGGCATTAAAGAGATCACGGCTTCTTCCCAGATGACGAATCCGAAACAAGATATTGTATTGGAAAAGGATCAGGTGGAAGAACTTGTCAAAAAGTTGAATTCTTACTCTCTGAAAGAGATCCAAGACGATGACAAGAAGGGATGGCAGTATGCCTTTACGATCGAAAGAAAGGGAGATGACAAGACACAAATTTCTTTCATCGATCATACCGTTCAAGTGAATGATAAGAAATATGAAGTGAAGGACTATAAGCCGGAAGATTTTTCGAATCTCTTTGAGTGAAGTTTTCTGTTGGAACAGATTATCCTGATCAAGCATTCCTGATCAAGCATTCATTAGAATTACTTATCATATTAATTAGAAATTGCCAATACAATTCAGCAAAAAATCTGATGCTTCAAATTGCATT
>JAQXPG010000094.1 GCA_029100405.1 Lachnospiraceae bacterium
CCGTAAACTTTCGTTTCGGTATAGATCTTTTCGGCGAGGTCTTCTGTCAGGACGCCTGCCTTCATCCGCCAACGCCAGTTTCCGCCAAGCGTCGAAGGAGTATTGATCCTTGCGCTGTTATCCAGGCCCAGATGATCCTGAATCGGAACGACAGCAGTGTCTGCAGGAGAAGATAATACGGCGCGTACCATTTTTCTGCAAAGTTCCTTGTCATCGGCAGATTTCGGAGCGTCCAGAAATTCTCTCACGTAGTCTTTGGTTTCCTGATCCTGACCCTGCAGCCAGCCGACAACTGTTTCATTGTCATGAGTGCCGGTATAAGCAACACAGTTTCTCGGATAGTTAAAAGGCAGATAGTCATTTGCAGATCCGGTATCACGAACATCAAAGGCGAATTCCAACACCTTCATATTCGGGAAGCCGCTGTCACTGACAAGCTTTCGAACCGTATCTGTAATGAAGCCCAGATCCTCGGCAATGATGCCAACATTCTTCTCTTTCAGGACAGGCTTCAGGGCTTGAAAAAGATCCATGCCCGGTCCGTTGACCCACTCTCCGATGACTGCATTCTTGGCATTTCCCGGGATCGAGTAATACTGGTCAAAACCGCGGAAGTGGTCGATCCGAATGACATCATAGAGAAGAGCACTCTTTTCGATCCGCATTTTCCACCAGGCATATCCTGTTTTCTTATGATAATCCCAGCGATAAACGGGATTTCCCCAAAGCTGACCTTCCGGAGCAAATCCATCCGGCGGACAGCCCGCTACATGAACCGGCCGATATTCCTGATCCAGTTCGAAAAGTTCCGGATGCGACCAGACATCTGCAGAATCCGCAGAAACGTAGATCGGAATATCACCGATGATCCGGATGCCTTTGTCATTGGCATAACCCTTCAGTGCATCCCATTCTCTGTAGAATTCATACTGAGTCCAGATATAAAAATCAATGTCATCCCGGCATTTTTCCCGATAGGATCTCATGGCATCCGGCTTCCGTAAGCGGATATCATCATCCCACTCGGAAAGTGCGACCCCACCGAAGGTGTTCTTGACTGCCATATAGAGAGCATAATCTTCTACCCAGTCCTGATTGTCCTTTCGATAGGAAGAAACTGCCTCTTTCGTCTCCTGATCGATCCTGTCAAAAGCCTTTCTTAAAAGCGGAAAGCGATTTTTATATAACTTTCCATAGTCGATATCTTCGGGGTCTTTACCCAAATCAGCAGCTTCAAGCTCTCCGTCTGTCAGTAGTCCCTGTCGTTTCAGTTCATCCAGATCGATGAAATACGGATTTCCGGCATAGGTAGAGAAAGACTGATAAGGTGAATCTCCATAACTAGTCGGTCCCAACGGCAGGATCTGCCAGTAGGTCTGACCGGCTTTCGCCAGGAAGTCTACAAATTTGTAGGCTTCCTTTGAGAAAGATCCGATTCCATAATTCCCCGGAAGACTGAAAACAGGACATAAAATTCCACTTTTTCTCATAATCAGCCTTTCACTGCTCCAGCCATAACTCCTTCAATGATATACTTCTGTGCTGCCAGATAGAAAATAACGATCGGGATGATAGCCAGGAGCAGAGCAGCCATCATAGCGCCCCAGTTGATATTACCATGTGAGGTTGTCAAAAACTGAATTGCGATCGGGATGGTCTTGTAATCATTGACATCCAGTACCAGGGAAGGAAGGAGGTAGTCGTTCCAGATCCACATGGACTGCAGGATCGCAATGGTGATGGTGGTCGGCTTCATGATCGGGAAAACGACCTGGAAATAGGTCTGCAGAGGTGTACAGCCATCGATCATTGCTGCTTCCTCGATATCGACCGGCATGGATTTGATAAATCCGGTATACATAAATACGGAAAGGCCGGCACCAAATCCCAGATATACGATCGTGATTCCCCAAGGGGTATAGAGATGAAGCATGTTGGCAAACTTACTCAGAGTGAACATGACCATCTGGAAAGGTACGATCATGGAGAAGAGGCAAAGCAGATAGAAAAGCTTTGTGAACTTCGTATGCACTCTGGTGATGAAGTATGCACACATGGAACAGCAGAGCAAAATCAGAGCCACTGATACAACCGTGATGATCACCGAATAAATGAATGCATGCCAGAAGTCTGTCTGCTCGATGGCATTCCTCATATTGATGAGGAACATGGCCTCACCTGAGGATCTGCTCTTGGTTGCCAGGGGAAGATTCTTTGCCCACTCGGCGAATCCGGTCTTAAAGATCGACTCGGTACTGAGTCCGAAAGGATTGTTGAAAATATAGACCTGACTCTTAAATGCGTTCAATACAACGGCAATGATCGGAAGGATCCAAACAATGCTTAAGATTGTGAAGATAACAGTCAGTACGTTCTGCCAGGGTTTATATTTCTTATATTTCTTTGTATTTGTCTGTGCTGCCATTACTGCTGTACCTCCTTCCTTGTAGTGAGCTTATTCTGAATCAGAGAAATTAATGCAACAATGATAAAGAAGATGACTGCCTTTGCCTGTCCGACACCTTCCCAACCGGTCTTGCCATAGAAGGTATTGTAAATGTTCAAAGCAAGGAGTTCGGACTGTCCGCCGGGCTTACCTCCGGTCAATGCAAGGTTCTGATCGAAAAGTTTGAAGCCATTGGTCAGTGTCAGGAAAGTACATACCGTGATGGTCGGCATCAGCATCGGAAGGATGATGGACTTTAACATCTGCCAGCCGCTGCAGCCGTCGATCTTCGCAGCTTCAATGACATCGGTCGGGATGTTCTGCAGTCCTGCGACGTAGATGATCATCATATATCCGATCTGCTGCCAGCTGACGACAATTACCAGACCCCAGAAAGCAGATCCGGAGGTGGATACAATGGTCTTCGAATATCTCTGCAGAACAGAGTTGAAGATCATTAACCAAATGTAGGAAAGTACAATTCCGCCGATCAGGTTGGGAAGGAAAAATGCCGTACGGAAAAGATTGGTTCCGCGGATTCCCTTGGTCAGTGCAAATGCAATAGCAAAGGCTACTACATTGATAATCAGCATGGTAACAATGGTGAATGCGACTGTATACCAAAGACTGTGCATAAAGGACGGATCATATTTCCCGTTTACAAAGAGGATCTTCTTATAGTTTTCCAGTCCGATCCACTTGAAATCTACTACAGTTGTAAACTTGCAGAAGGAAAGGAACAATCCATAAAGGAAAGGTACCAAAAATCCAATTGCAAAGGCAACCATGGTAGGAATCATAAAGACAGGAAAATATTTTTTGATTGCTTTTTCCATATTTTTATTCCTTTTTTGTTAATCCCGTTGACAATGAAAAGATTCCTAACAGAGTCCGTCCGGTCTCATCTTGCCAGTAAAAAAGGAGGAGAAGCTTGGCCTCCCCCTCCCTTGTTTTTGGGTATCCTTACCGCACGAGCTTGGATACCCCTTATCCAGTTACTCTGTGAGTTACCTATATCAGACTGCAGAATCTGCAGTGTCTGGTACGTTGATTAGTTGGCATGAGCCAGTTTCCACTGCTCGGACCAGCCATTTACGAAAGCAGTCTTAACTGCATCCCAGTCGCCGGATCCATTGGTATAAGCAGTCAGAGCGGTTACAAAGCCCTTTCTCCAATCATCTACGTTCGGTGTAGCATTGAATGCCCACTGAATATTGGTCTTACCATCTGCAACATACTTGTTAGCTGCCTTCAGGAAAGGATTGGGACTCTCATAGTCACCGGTCATGGTATCATAAGGTGCTGCCAAACCAAGCTTGTTCATAGCTGCCTTACCTTCGTCATCGGTGATCAGCCAGTTGATGAAGTCGATGGAAGCCTTCTGATCTGCTTCAGAAGCCTTGGCATTTACTGCCCAGCAGTTCTCAGTACCGGAGCAAAGGCCCTGATTTGCATCATCAACGCCAAAGTAGATCGGCATCATGGAAACATCGGATTCCTTCAGAGTATAACCATTCTCATCAGCCTTGGTGATCAGAGGATCATATTCCCAGGAACCATTCTGATAGAATACAGCCTGGCCGGTACCGAACTCAGACTCAGCATTGTAAGAACCGGAATCCAGTGTCTTTACATCAGCTGCAGAATCCTTTACATAAGCATCCCAGATGGTCTTGTAGTTATCCAGGTACTTGCCTGTTACGGTATCCTGACCTGCAGTAATATCGGAAAGACCTGCATCCTTGAACTCATAGTAGAGAGGAAGGTTTACAAGATGTCCGGAGAATCTCCAGGAAGAACCATCATCCAGGCCTGCGCTTGCAAAAGCTTCGGTCAGGTTTTCACATCCCGGCTGCTTCTTCAGTTCATCAACACGCTTCTGGATATCATCTGCAACCTTAACCAGTGTAGCCTGATCCTTGATATCATCAACAGAAGAAACAACTGCATTCGGGAGCTTTGTGTAAGCAGTAAGAATGGTCTTGTTGTAGATCAGACCGAAGGTCTCGAATGTATTCGGGATAGCTGCGACCTTGTCATTGTACTTAATGGCAAGAGTCTGATCGGACAGATGCTTGTAAGCTTCTGTTGTAGAAAGATCCAGTGTGTACTTATCCCAAGTCTTTGCTGCTGTTACATTTCCGATGTTGAAGATGGTCGGTGCATTCTTCTTAGCCATCTCAGACTTCATGGTGCTGTCGTACTTTCCGCTTGCTGCGGTAAGGACCTTGACCTC
The DNA here is from genome assembly GCA_029100405.1 of Lachnospiraceae bacterium. Lineage (GTDB taxonomy): Bacteria > Bacillota > Clostridia > Lachnospirales > Lachnospiraceae > Lachnocurva. The sequence goes on from JAQXPG010000094.1 coordinate 4,683, forward strand.
TACACCCTTCTCCTTAGTATACTGCTTTGCAACCTTCTGCCAGTCGCTGTCGTTCTCAGGTTTGAAGTTTAAGAGATAAACCGAACCGGAACCCTTCTTAGAAGAAGTTTTAGATCCTGTGGATCCGCATCCTGCAAGAGTTGTTAAGGCCATGGCAGTCAAAAGAACGCCACTAATAAGCTGCTTTTTCATAAATACCCTCCAATCATGAAAACCGCTTGTTTTAAGAATTCCCGTTTCTTTTTACTCGGGAACGTTTCCTATGTCTGCATAGTATCACCCATTGGTAACGTTTTCAATTCTTTTTTTGGCGCCGGGAACGATTTCGTGAAATCATTACAAATTTGAGCCCTGTTTTTTGTACAAAAATAACCCGACATCGAATGCAAACGATGCCGGGCTGTATAGTTTTGACAAATATGAAATTATTCTTTTAGGCATTCTGACAGATTGCAGTAATTCATTCCCGGGAAGATCAGAGGGAACGTTTTCCAAAACGGATCTCTTTTGCTCGAAGAAATCGTTCATTTTTTCTCTGTTACAGGATCTCCCTCCGAAAAACTTATGTCTCTTCCTCACTGTTCTCATCCTTTGGAATCATCTTTTGAAAGACCCTTTCGATGATCTTCACATTGATCCAGCAGATGACAGCAGGAAGAATGACCAAAAGGGCTGGTAAGACCCGCATGACCAGCACATAAGCTAAAACCAGGACCAGCATCAGAAGCAGACTCCAGCCGAAATTTCCAAGCATTAAAAGAAGTCCGTTTTTCAGACAGTGCATACTGCTGTCGACAAAGCGGGAGACGTAGGCATAGGTATATTCCTCCCAGACGATCACCATCAGAAGAAAGATCATATTCAGGTAGTATAGGATCGGAAAGATACCGCCCTGCTTCATGCCCAGACTGATGATCAGCTGGTCGATAAACATAACAGCAAAAATCACAAGATGAAAGACCCAGGCAGGTGTCGCTACACGAAAGTTGGATTTAAAAGAGTTGAAGAAAGTCCTCCAGAGATAGCCTCTCTCTTCATCCAGGACCCTCCGGACCGTATCATAGAGAGCTGCCGAAGCAGCTCCCGCCGTGACGATCGGAATACTGAAAACGATCCAGAAAAGGGTCACAAGAAATACATCGATCAGGTTCGAAAGAAAGTTCTGTAAGGGTCCGTCATATGCAAAAAAGCCTTTTATATTCACAAAAATCTCCTAAAATCTTTCTATCTGATAGCAGAACTTAAAATCCTCCCCTCAGCGGATATTTATCCGTCAAGGTCTTAATGATCGCCTTTGCACCTTCGATTCCATCAGCACCCTGATTTACAACCATGGCAATGGCCTCTGCCACCTGATCGAAGTCTTCGGCATTCAGGCCTCTCGTAGTTGCTGCCGGTGTTCCAAGACGGATACCGGATGTTACGAAGGGGCTCTTCGGATCATTCGGAATCGTATTCTTATTCGCGGTGATATTGGCCTCTTCCAGGAGTTTCTCCACTTCTTTTCCGGTCTTTTCCTGAGGCGTCAGATCGATCAGGAGAAGATGGTTGTCCGTACCGCCGGAGACTACTTTCACGCCGCGCTCCATCAATCCTCTCGCCAGAGCCTTGGCATTGTCAATAATATTCTCCGCATAAACTTTGAACTCCGGCTGCAGGGCTTCTTTGAAGCAGACTGCCTTACCTGCGATTACATGCATCAGAGGGCCGCCCTGAACGCCGGGGAAGACAGCCTTGTTAAAGTTATACTTCTCATTGCAGGCATCGGTTGCCATGATCATTCCGCCTCTGGGACCACGCAAAGTCTTATGTGTTGTCGTTGTTACGACATCCGCATAAGGAACCGGGCTTTCATGGAGTCCTGCGGCAACAAGGCCTGCTATATGGGCCATATCCACCATAAGAACTGCTCCGACATCGTCTGCGATCTCCCGGAACTTCTTGAAATCAATGGCGCGGGCATAGGCAGATGCGCCGGCAATGATCAGCTTTGGTTTACATTTCTCTGCGATGGCACGAACGACGTCATAATCGATATAACCATTATCATCGACGCCGTAAGGCACGCAGTTGAAGTACTTTCCGGAGAAATTGACCGGCGAACCGTGTGTCAGATGGCCGCCCTGGTCCAGAGCCATGCCCATGAAAGTATCACCAGGCTCTAGGATCGCCATCTCAACTGCCATATTGGCCTGAGCGCCGGAATGGGGCTGGACATTGACATACTCACAGCCGAAGAGTTCCCTGGCCCGCTCTCTTGCCAGATTTTCTACGATATCGACATCTTCACAGCCGCCGTAATAACGCTTTCCAGGATATCCTTCTGCATATTTGTTGGTCAAAATGGAGCCCATGGCCGACATTACCGCCGGGCTGACCCAGTTTTCCGAAGCAATCAATTCAATATGGCTGGACTGACGGTCAAACTCCTTCCGGATGGCATCTGCGATCTCAGGATCTTCCTTTTGAATATCAAGAAATGTGTACATGACAGTTCCTCTCTTTCTCTTTTCTTCTTTTTCTCCTGTTCGCACAAGAACGTTTTCCTTATTATACTTTTTCAAATGGAAATTGTACACCGGTCTGCATGCGAATATGATCCATAAGTTCCATCATCCGGATCGTGTCCCTGTGGCTCATGGACGGGCATTCCAGTTCGCCCTCTTCCACTGCCTGAATCATTTCCCTCACCTCATACTCATATCCTGAGATCTGCTCGGGTGCATCAATCGTCTTGGAAATCTGACGGGACAGATCATATACACTGACCTGCGTCGGATGATTGATGTTATCCACAACGAGATAACCTTCATCCCCATGAATGATGCCCTGGCGATCCGAAATAGCCCTGGTTCCGCAGAGCAGAGTCGCCATCTTCCCATCCGGATAGCGGAGTGTGATGCTGTCGCTCTCATCCACACCGGTCTCTCCGATCACTGCCTGGGCCTGGACTTGAGAAGGCTGACCGAAGAAGATATCTGCGAAATTCAAAGTATAGACACCGACATCCAGGAGGGCTCCTCCGGCCAGAGCGGGATCATGGATCCTTTCATTCTGCCAGATATTATAAGAGAGATTCGCCGTCAGTGTCCGGGGTTCCCCGATCTGACCCTCTTCTATAATATTTTTGATGGTTTGATTGAAGGGCATATAGCGGGTCCAGATGGCTTCCGTCACCGGGATATCCTTCAATTTGGACAGAGTCAGGATCCTTCGGGCCTGGTCTGCATTTGCCGTAAAAGCTTTCTCACAGAGAATGGCCTTGCCGAATTTCAGGCAAAGAAGCATATGTTCATAGTGATGAGAGTGCGGTGTCGCAATATAGACCAGATCCAGACCACTGTCCTCAAGCATATTGGCATAACCTGCATAGGCTTTGTGGATCTGGAAGCGGGCCGCAAACGCCCTTGCCTTATCAATATCTCTGGATGCAACCGCATAGAGATCTACATCTTCTCCCTGTAAATGCATCTTTTGGATCGTCTCTGCCATGGTCGCTGCAATATGTCCGGCTCCAAGAATTCCAATATTCATATGATTCCCTTTCTAAGGACTCTCTGATGTAAAAGATCCGGTAAAAAACAGACGGGGCGCCTGACTGAAATGAAGCGTCCCGTCCTTATTATGATGTCTTATTTTGTGAAAGCCGTATTTTTCTTATTCTTCCCGGCTTTCTTCCCCTTCTTCGATGCCTCCGTATTTCTGACACTCATAAGATACCAGAGTTCCGTAGCCAGACAGATGGAAGAATAAGTACCACTGATCAGTCCGATCATAAGAGGGAAGGCAAATGCGCGGATCGCAGACACACCGAGGATCTCCAGCATGATTACCATAACGATCGTCGTAAAGGAGGTCGACAGGGACCGGGTCAGGGTCTCTGTAATCGACCGGTCACAGAGTTCCCTCAAAGTCTCCCTGTTTCTCTTCTCCTTCTGCAGATTGGTCAGATTCTCACGGATACGGTCAAAGACAACGATGGTATCATTAATGGAATATCCGATGATGGTCAGGATACATGCAATGAAGGTTGAGCCGACACTCAGTCTTGCCAGTGCATAGACTGCCAAAGTAACAAGAACATCATGTGCCAGTGCGATCACAGCCGAGGATCCGAAGCGGATATCGCGGAAACGGAACCAGATATAAACCAGCATCAGAAGAACCGCAACGATAACTGCGATCAGAGAAGTCCGCCGCATCTCACCGGAAATGGTGGAGCTGATATTTTCATTCTGAATGGAGGATTCCTTAATTCCAAGATTCTTCTTCAAGGAAGCATTCACAGCTTCTCTTTCCTTCAGAGTCAAAGTTCTGGTCTTAATGATCACGGCCTTGTCTGAATTCACAACCGTAGCCTGTACATCCGAATCTCCGGTGACTTTCTCAAAGAGAGGCACGATCTCCTTCTCAGCCTTTGACAAAGTGTACTGTTTCTTGGTTGCAATGGTGGTAGAAGTACCGCCGGAGAACTCCAGACTGTAATTCAGGGCCTTTCCGGTCTTAGCCTTATAGACTCCCATACCGACAAAGCCGGCAATGATTACTGCCAGTGAAAGGCTAAAGAAAACAGCTCTCTTCTCCACGAATTTGAGATTGGGCTTTTCCAGTTTCTTCCCATAGAATTTCTCATCCCGGACACCAATGGCATAGAAAGCGCGAATCAGGGTGCGGGAAATAAAGAAGGCTGTAAAAAGGGAGAGCACAACACCGATTGCCAGTGTTACGGCAAAGCCCCGAACCGTACCGGTACCGATCAGTCCAAGAACTGCTGCTGCAATCAGCGTTGTCATATTTCCATCGATGATCGCGGACAAGGCTTTATGGAAACCTGCTTCAATGGCAGATGCCACGGTATGCTCCAGACCGATCTCTTCCTTGATTCTGGCGAAAATAATGGAGTTGGCATCGACTGCCATACCGATGGACAGGATAATACCTGCAATACCCGGCAGGGTCAATGTGATGGTGAACTGGTCCAGGATCCCGATCATAAGCTCTGTATAGAGAAGCAGAGCCAGGGATGCTCCAAGTCCCAGAATCCGATAGGCAATGATCATAAAGAGGAAAATGATCAAAATACCGATAAAGGCTGCAATCAGGGAAGTTTTTAAAGCATTGCCGCCAAGCTGTGCAGATACGACCTGAGACTGGACTTCTTTCAGATTGATCTTCAGGCCGCCGATCCGGATATAAGATGCCAGCTGATTGGCTTCATCAATACTGGACATTCCAGTGATCTGACAGTTTCCGTTGGTAATGGCCGCCTGAACGGTAGGAACAGAAACGAAACGGCCGTCATAGTAGATACCAATGCTCTGACCATTCTTATAAGCTTCTGTTGTTGCATCGCCAAAAGCCTTGGTTCCTTTTTTATTTAAGGAAACTTCGACGATGGGGCTCTGATTTCCGGTCGTCTGATCCTGGGTGTAACCGGCTTTTGCGGTCTTGACCTCAGTACCGGTCAGAACAATACTGCCTTCCTTTTGCAGAGATTCGATGGTCTTTCCTTCCGCAAGCTTATACTCACCGGAAGTCTGATCATAGTTATAGTTGTTATTGCCGCTGGCATCCGTTTGCTTAATGAAATAGAGATTACCGGGCGTACCCAGTTCCTCCAGGATGGCATTGGCGTCCGATACACCGGGAATTTCGACCGTGATCCGGTTATCTCCGACCTGGTATACATTTGCCTCTGTCGTAGATGCCTTGTCAGAAAGGTCATGCTCGATACGGGACTGGAGTTTCTGAATGGTGTCCTCCATATCCTGCTTACTCGGATGTTCCTTGTCCGCCTGGTATGTGATCGACACACCGCCGGCCAGATCCAGGCCGAGTTTCAAGCCCTTCTTATTCCCCTTGATGGTATTCTTTATCACCCCAAAAGAATACCAGCCCAGGAAAACAATGATTACGGCAATCAAGACCAAGGCCAGAATGCCGGTCTTCTTTTTCATACGTTTCATTGTGTGTTCCCCTCCCCTGTTTCTTCTCCTGCATCGATTTGAGCTTCTGCAGCCTTGATCATAATGGCACATTCGATCCGCTTTCTCTGAAGCTCACAACCGATCTTATACTGACCCTTGATATCACCGGTAAAATTATAGGCATTAGCCTGACAGCCGCCGCTGCAATAGAAGCGTGCGAAGCAGTCCCTGCAGGCCGGCTTGGCATAGACATTGCAGCACTTGAATTCATCCCGCAGAGCATCCGCCTTGACGCCCTCAAAGACATTGCCCATCAGGAATTTTTTGTCTCCGACGAACTGATGACAGGGATAGAGATCTCCGGTCGGCGTAACTGCCAGATATTCGGTTCCCGAACCACATCCGGACAGGCGCTTATAGACGCAGGGACCGCCTTCGAGATCGATCATGAAATGGAAGAAATTGAATTCCTTATCGGTCTTATAGCGCTTCACCATTTCCTTAGCCAGCTTGTCATATTCCTCTAAAAGGATCGGTACATCTTCTTCCGTCAATGCATAGGGGGCATCCGGCGGAGCCACGACCGGTTCCACGGAGATCTGCTTGAAGCCTTCATCCGCTAACGCCAGTACATCCTTGGAGAAGTCCAGATTATAGTGGGTATAGGTCCCGCGAACATAATACTTCTCCTGATTCCTGGATTCGGCAAATTTTTTGAACTTGGGCAGGATGATATCATAAGCGCTCTTCCCATTTCGGGTCGGACGCATCTTATCATTGACTTCCTTTCTGCCATCGATGGAAAGCACTACATTTCCCATCTCCTTGTTGCAGAAGTCCATGATCTCGTCATTTAAGAGAAGGCCGTTGGTGGTCAGGGTAAAACGGAACTTCTTGTTATGGGCCTCCTCCTGAGAACGGCCATATTCAACCAGACGCTTTACCACATCCCAGTTCATGGTCGGCTCACCGCCGAAGAAATCGACTTCCAGATTCCGGCGATTTCCGGAATTGGCAATCAAGAAGTCCAGAGCTTGTTTTCCGACCTCATAGGACATAAGCTCGGCCTTCCTGCCGTGGTACATACCTTCTTCTGCAAAGCAGTATTTGCAGGAGAGATTACAGTCATGAGCAATATGCAGACAAAGAGCCTTTACTACATTGGGTCTCTTGGTAAAGTCCTCGATCTTATCCTTATAGATGTCATGGGTAAAGAGTGTTCCGTCATCAACGAGCCCGCTGACTTCGTCATAGGCTTCGAAAATGTCATTTTTGGAAACTTCAGGATATTTTTCCTGAAGAAGATCTGCGATTTCGCTTTTTTTATGATCGCTGTAAAGTGCGATCAGATCATAGGTCAGGTCATCGACCAGATGGATGGATCCGCTGTCGATATCCATGACGATATTATATCCATTGTTTTTGTACTGATGTATCACTGGTACAAAATCCCTTCTAAGTGTCTTTTTGTGTCTTTTTGGGCTTTCCCTTCAAATCCATGAAAAAAGCCTATTTTTTCAACAAAAAAGGCCGCACAAGCCGTGCGGCCCTTGTCCGTATGCGATGGTTCGAAATGTAAAACCATCGGAGGTCAGTTCTTGTGCTCGCAGCTCTGATTACCAACGGTGCAGCTGGTCTTACATGCTGACTGGCAGGAAGTCTGGCACTCGCCGCATCCACCGGCCTTAACAGTGTTCTGAAGTCTCTTAGTGCTTAAAGTCTTCACATGCTTCATGATGATTCTCCCTTCTCTCGCGTCAGCGCCGGGGCCTCCCTCAGCGTTTGCACGGAATGATTGATGATTCGTTTTACATCCGAATGTCTCCGAACATAAATCAATGTGATTATATCACAAGTCAAAATGGACTGACAAGAAATTATTCTACCGATACCCTGGCATGATCTACGCAGAAATCGCAGGCCTTCTGGCATACATACATTTTCTTTAAATAGGCTTCTCCGGACTTGGAATCCGGGGCGATCAACTGATAGAGATCATCTTTACTTTTCAGACTGTTATTGTCCATCAGATTGTCCACAAATTTCTTATAGCCCTTCTTGTCAAGCTTAATTCCTTCTTTATCAGCCACAGCCTCCAAAACCAGCTCTGTCTCAAGATTCTTTTTCAGGCTCTGTTTTACCTTGGACTCGAAGTCTTTCACTGTCATATTGTTCTTCTTCAGATAGTCCTTCAAGCTTGCTCCGTTTGTATACTGGTCAGTAAAACGGTCCTCATACTCCTTCAGACGCATGGATAGGAGATCCTTCGGGAACTTGATCTTCGAACCCTGGATCAGCTGATCCGTCACGGCATCTCTGGTATCGCTCTTCTTTTTTTCCAGAGCTTTGGTCTTGGCGCTTTCCTTCAAAGCATCCACCGAATCCAGATTGAACTTGCTCTTCACATAGTCATCTGTCAGGCTGTTCATATCCACCTTCTTACAGATATAGTTTACCGTGAAAGTGAAGACCACAGCCTTGCCGGCCAGATCCGTACTGGAATAATTCTCAGGGAAGGTCACCGGGCAATCGACCGTTGTGCCGACCTTCGCCCCAACCAGACCGGACGTAAAGCCGTCGATATAGGAAGAACCGCTTCCTGCCTGGCAGTTATTCTTGACATCGATCGTCTGATCCTGTGCGGAGCCGCCGTCGAAAGCCGTTCCATCCAGCTTTCCGACATAGTCCACATTGACAATAGAATCCTCTGCTACCGTCGTCTGACTCTCATCCTTGTCATATCCTCCGGCAGAATCCAGCATCTCTTGAAGGGCTGTCTCGGTGGAATAATCACCCGACAGGGTGACTTTCAGTTTCTTATAATTTTTATCCAAGGTCACATAGTCGGATACCTTATACTTAATATCCATGCTGGTCTTCGGTTTCCCACAGGCTGCAAGAGACATCGCTGTGGCAAGGCAAAGCATCAGTGCCGTAAATTTCTTTCCTCTCATATGATTCTCCTTCTGTTTCATTTAACAGCAATTATTAAATATAAACCAATCCCTTCTATTCGTCAAAGCACCCGAAAAACTTTGATTGAAATAAAAGCCCTCTTTTGCTATCATATCTCTTGACTTTTAATTTGTATCGGAGGGTATCATGCCAACATTTTTAATTGTATTGCTTATTATTACGGCCGCCCTGGTCGCATTTACCATCTTCCTCTACTTCTTCGGCAAGAAAGCGGAAAAGAAGAGAGACGAGCAGGAGGCCCAGATCAAGGCCAGTGCTCAAAACGTCAGCATGCTGATCATTGACAAGAAGAAAGTCAAGCTGAAGGAATCCGGTCTTCCGGAAAATGTGATCGCAAGCACTCCCTGGTATGCCAGAAGAGCGAAAGTTCCCGTAGTCAAAGTCAAGGTCGGTCCCAAGGTCATGACCATGATCGCAGCCAATGAGATCTATGACGACATCCCGGTCAAGAAGGAAGTCAAAGCTTCGATCAGCGGTCTCTATATCAACAGTGTCCGCGGCCTGCATGGCAAGATCGAACATGCTTCCAAGAAGAAAAAAGGCGTTCGGGCAAAGCTTCTGGACCGCTACAACGAAATGAGAAAAAACAAATAATTCCATTGAATCAATCTATGGAATGAAAAAAGGGGCTGGAAAAAATGAGATCATCGTTTTTCCAGCTCCCTTTTTTGCTATCATCTGAATCAAGAATGCAATAGGACGACTGACTAGATTCCGGCTCCCTTATCTACCTTATCGAAGGTGAAGGTCTCAAGGAACTTCTTCGCTCTCTCCGTCTTAGGATCCTCGAAGAAGTCGAAGGGGCTTCCCTCTTCGACGATATGTCCCTTATCAAGGAAGATGACGCGGTCGGCCACTGCCTTCGCAAAGTTCATCTCGTGGGTAACGATCACCATGGTTGATCCCTGCTTTGCAAGTTCGAGGATAACATCGAGAACCTCACGAACCATCTCAGGATCAAGAGCTGCAGTCACCTCATCGAAGAGAAGGACTTCCGGATGCATCGCAAGCGCACGTACGATTGCTACACGCTGCTTCTGTCCACCGGAGAGCTGACGAGGATAAGCATCCTTCTTGTCTATAAGACCAACTCGTCTCAGCAAATCTTCTGCTTCCTTCTCGGCTTCCTTCCTTGCCTTCTTCTGTACAAGAATCGGAGCCAGGGTGATGTTATCAAGAATGGACATATGAGGGAAGAGCTCATAGGACTGGAATACCATTCCAACCTTCTGGCGAATCTCGGTAATATCCTTATTCTTCGCATCTACCTTCTTATCACGATAAGTGATCTGTCCGTCCTGAATCGGTTCCAGGCCATTCATGGTGCGAAGAAGTGTACTCTTACCGCATCCGGAGGGGCCGACAACTACCAGTACTTCTCCCTTATGAACCTGAAGAGAGAGGTCATTCAGAACTGTGTTATTGTCATACCGCTTTACGATATGGTCTACATTTATAAGAACCTCTGACATTAGTTCCACTTCCTTTCCAAGAATTTCGCCAGCATACTGATGGGCCAGCATACGATGAAATATAGAACGAACACCGTAAGATAGATGCCAAACGCTGCATTCGGCGAACTCGAACGGTTTGCTTCGATAATCTGTTGACCTACTTTCAGGACTTCCACAACACCAATCATCATAACAAGAGATGTCGTCTTGATCATACGGGTGATCAGGTTGATGGAGTTCGGGATCAGACGACGGACGGTCTGTGGAATGACAATGCGGAAATAGACCTGTCGTTCCGTAAGACCGAGTGCTGCACCACTTTCGTACTGATGCTTAGGAATGGAGATCAGAGCAGATCTTACCAGATCGCCCATCTCAGCAGTTCCCCAGAAACTGAAGACGAAGATGGATGCTGCCTCTGCATCTATATCGATGCCGAGAACTCTCGTCGCACCGAAGAATGCGATGAAGAGCAGGACCATCTGTGGCATGACACGCACGATCTCGAGATAGATACGGGTCAGCACCTTAATAACGGGATTCTTCCTGGTCATCAGAGCACCCAGAAGAAGTCCGAGCACCATAGAGATGGCGATTGCGATCAAGCTGATACGCATGGATACCCAGAGTCCCTCTAAGAGGCGCTGCATGTTAATTCCTTTAAACAGTACTTCAAGCCCCAAATCCGGCATAGCGCATCCTCCTCTCTATGATGCTTCCGATGATGGACACCGGAAGAAGAATAATAAGATAGAAGATGACAAGCAGAGTCAGACTCTCAATGGTCTTATAGTAGAGACCGATCAGGTCCTTTGCAGTGAACATGAGATCCATCAGACTGATTGCTGAGAATACCGATGTCTCCTTCAGAAGGAAGATGATATTCGCAACAAAGGCCGGAACACTGGTCGAAACTGCCTGGGGCAGGATAATATAACGCATGACCTGTGCATGATTCATCCCAAGAGAGAGTGCACTCTCTGACTGGATCGGTTCAATGGACTCTAGTCCACTTCGAAAGACTTCTGACATATAGGCTCCGCCTAAGAGGGCGAGGCCCAGCACACCACATGCCTCTGCACTGATGGAAACTCCCAGTCTTGGAAGACCGTAGTACATGAAGAAAAGCTGCACAAGGAGCGGTGTATTACGGAAGAGTTCGATATAAATTCCGGTAATCTGTTTCAATACCGGAACATTAAAGTGTCGAATCAGCGCTGTCACAAGACCAATCACGATAGAGAGCAGAATGCCCATCCATCCGATTCTAAGAGTCAGCCACATCGCCTTCGTAAATAAGGGCAGGTATTCCTGCATAGCCAATAGATCCATACGTACCTTTTTCTAGTTCTGACGCAACAACTTTTGCCTAAGATTTCTAACTTTTAAGATATAGTGAATAATGCTCTCTATCTCTTACTCCGTCTTACCACCTTCAACAACGAGGGTATCTTCATAATCTGCACCGTAGGTGTCGATCAGGGTAGCTTCGTAATCCTTGTGGAAGAAGTTATCCTGGCCGAGGGTCTCAATCTCTTCGTTGATCCAGTTCTTCAGAGTGTCATTACCCTTGGTCACTGCAGGAGCGATGGTATCCTTCTCGCCGAGTTCTTTGATACCAACAGTGTATCCGGGATTCTCTTTTGCAAATGCGATAACTTCGGTGTTGTCGTTAGCCCAAGCTACGCCGGTGCCATTTTCGAAGGCGGACTTCGCTGCTGCATAGGTGTCGAACTTCTGAAGCTTGATCTCAGGATTGTGCTTGGTGAGATAGGTCTCAGCAGTGGTACCGGAGATTACGATAACCTGATCATCTGCACCGATCTGGTCCAGGGAGGTAATAACGTTATTTTTATGAGATACAAGGCCAAGTGCTACATTCATGTAAGGAAGGGCGAAATCAACCTGCTCTGCTCTCTCATCCGTTACAGTGAAGTTTGCAAGGATCAGGTCAACCTTACCAGTCTGAAGGTACTCAACACGGGAAGCTGCTTCAGTAGATACATAGTTGACCTTAACACCGAGGTCTTCGCCGAGCTTGTTACCGAAGTATACGTCATAGCCCTGGTACTTACCATTCTCATCAACATATCCGAAAGGAGCCTTATCGGAAAATACACCGATGTTGATCTTGCCGGATTTCTTGATCTCATCAAGAGTTCTGAAGCCTGCATTCGAAGCTGTCTTTGTGGAAGCTGTTGCATCGGAAGACTTGTCAGCTGCTCCGGTGCTGTTGCCGCATCCAGCAAGGAGGCCTGCAAAAAGGCTTAAGGTAAGTCCCAGAGTTGCGATTCTCTTTACCAGATTCTTCTTTTTCATAATGTTTCTCCTCTTTTTTCTTTTTCTATAAAACTTTTTTCTTTCTCCCGCCGGTTCTATCCCGGTTTTCCTGTCGTAATACAAAAAAATTCCGGAATCCTCAAGAATTCGGATTCCGGAACTTAAGAGCGCCAACGCTATCGTATTCTCACATCAAGGCATACAAGAAGGAATCCCGAAATTCTGTTTTGAATCGGAACAACAACATGACATATGCATTTTGATGTTGAATAAGTTCTGCATCGCTTTCTCCTTTCTTTTCTTACGATGAAGATAATATATCCCACTATTCCTACTATGTCAATAGGGAATTAGAATTTTATTTCAATAAAGTTATCTCTTCCACCTTCTTGTAATCCTCTTTATCAATGATCGATGGTATAAAAAGGGAGCTGGAAAAAATGATGATCTCATTTTTTCCAGCTCCCTTTCTTATTTCTTATTTTTTATTTCCCGTTCTCTTCATTCTGATTACGGATGGCATGCCGCACGCCCTCCATCTGATTTTCCAGATGAATGTGCATGATCTGCTTGACATAATCCTTGTCCTTCCTTTTCAGACCCTCCAGGATCCTCGCATGCTCTGAAACAAGTTTGTCATAATCCGCATTATCCTTGACATACTCGTAACGATAACGGTACATCTGTTCTCTCAGATTGGAGACAATATTCTCCAGTTTCGGATTGTCTGTGATCTTATAGATCACATCATGGAAGTGCTCATCCATCTCCACGATCTTCCGAACATCGTCCTCTTTCACGGCCACTTCGAAATCTTCCATGGCCTTTTCCAGTTCCCGGTAGCTATTCTCATCAATCTTCTCACAGGCCTTGCTGACCGAAAGCTCATCCAGAGCATCCCGGATCTCCAGCACATCTTCCAGATCCTTCTCTGTCATTCCGGCGACCTGGGCTCCCTTTCTGGGAATGGTGATCGCCAGTCCCTCCTGCTCCAGCATCCGAATGGCCTCACGGATCGGTGTCCGGCTAACGCCCAATTTCTCAGCCAGATGCATCTCCATCAGACGCTCGCCCGGTTTCAGCTCCCCCTTCAGTATTGCATCCCTTAAGGTATGGAAAACCACATCCCGTAAGGGTAGAAAGGCATCCATATTCAATTTCAGCTCAGTCATTTTGATCTCCTTATGAAAAAGTTCTGCCGGTAAAATGCAGACCAAAGATTTCATATCCCGGATACCGGCTCTTCAATGTTTCTTTTGCGGCAAGCATTCGATCCTTCGATGCGAACAGCCCGAAGACCGTCGGTCCGCTGCCGCTCATCATGGCTCCATAGGCCCCCTCTTTTCGAAGAGCCTTTTCCAGCTCTCTTATGATGGGATGACGCGGTGCCGTTACTTCTTCCAATACATTTCCCATATGCTGGGCAAAAGACTGCAGATTTCCGGCCTCTGCCTTATTTAAGAGAAGCTCGGTGTCCGGATGCCGGATGGAAAGGCAGTCGTCATAAGCCTGATAGACCTCTCTTGTACTGACAGAGATCGGTGGTTTCACCAGAAGGACGGACTCATTCAAGGGAAGTCCCTCTATCGGTGTCAGGATCTCTCCGATTCCCTCCGAAAGCATTGTGCCTCCATGGAGACAATAAGGAATATCCGCTCCTAAGCTGACCGCAAGCTCTTCCAGCTCCCTGTCCTTTACCTCCAGATTCTCCAGTTTCTCGATACAGTGAATGACTGCTGCAGCATCCGCTGAGCCACCGGCCAGTCCTGCTGCCATTGGGATACATTTCTCCAAATGGATCTGATAGAAATGATCCAGATGGAAGTGCTCCTTCATAGCTTTCAAAGCCTTCCTGCAAAGATTGGATTCGTCTACGGAAAGGGCAGGATCAGAGCAGGTCATGGAATCCGCCTTGTCACTGTATGAAACTGTCACAGTATCATAGAGAGAGACCGTCTGCATGAGCATTCTCACCAGATGATAGCCGTCCTCCCGTCTGCCGGTGATGTCGAGAAAGAGATTGATTTTCGCCGGAACACGATAAGTAATTGCATTGTTCATCAATAGCACCACTTTTGTATGCAAGCCGTTTTTTGTATACACACATTGTATTGTAACACGAACAATTTAAAAAGACAAGTCTCAGCTTCTCAGCTTCCTTGATTTACTTTCTTGGCCTGGTCAAATTCATGAAGAAGGGTCAGTTCGTTTTCCTCGACCGGCGGTTTCCCGGATGGTTCCCAGGCCTCGGGGACCGGATCGCCCTGCTCCCGCTTGGCCTCCAGGATCGCTTCATTCAGTGACAGCATTTTGGCATCCAGCATGGAAACGATGCTTGCACACTCTCTTAAGTCCCGACTGATATAGTCCGGTGCATTGCCCTCGAATTTATAATAGATCTTATGTTCCAGGGATGCCCAGAAGTCCATGGCCAGTGTCCGGATCTGGACTTCCACCTTGGTATCTACGACCCGGTCAGAGAGGAAGATCGGGATGGTCACGATCATGTGATAGCTCTTATAACCGCTGGGTTTGGGATTCTTGATATAGTCCTTGGTAGAGAGGACTGTGATGTCATTCTGGCTCCGAATCATGTCAGCAAGGCGATAAATATCCGAAGTGAAGGAACAGACAATTCGGATACCTGCCACATCATTGATATATTTCACCATATTCTCAATGGTGGATGCATAGCCGTAACGCTTCAGTTTCTTTACAATGCTTTCCGGCTGTTTAATTCTCTTTTTAACGTATTCGATGGGATTGTATTGATGAATATGCTGAAATTCATCATTTAAGATCTCGACTTTGGTTCCCATTTCCTTCAGGGCCGAATGATATAACAGCATAAAGGAGTTCCAGGAGTCCACTCCTTCACTCATATATTCCTGTACATTCAAAAGAATACCTCCTCATTTTGAACCTGTCGGTTCAATATCCGTCTTCTTCCAGGACCTCAATCTCCAGATAGTCAAAATCGATCCCATCCTGGAAACAGTCCTGTGTAAACCGGGTCTTACTTCTTTTTTGGAATTCCCGGATGTTTGCATCCAGCCAGATCGGATGGGCCAGATCAAAAGCCAGACAGATCTGATCGATCGCCTGAAAAATTTTATGTGTCCGGGTCTCTTCACCATCAATCGTCACCGTAAGATCCCGGAGCATATGATTGTCTTTCCATTCCTTAAACCAGATTTTCATAGAGTCCTCTCCTCTGCCGTTTGGCTTCATACATAAGGATACCGGCCGACATAGCGGCATTCAGAGATTCCAGCTTTCCTTCCATAGGAATCCGGATCTTCTGATCAGAGATTTCGGCGGTCTTTTCCTTCAGACCACGTCCCTCATTTCCAATCAGAAATCCGGTCGATCCCCGATAATCCGCGTCATCGTAAGAGACGCTGCCGGGAAGCCAGGCCGCAAAGAGACGGACTCCTCTTTTTTTCAGGTTCAAAAGAAGCTCATACCAGTTTTCTTCCGACTGGATCGCGATAAATGGCATACGGAAGAGACTTCCCATGGTCGAACGAACCACCTTGGGCTGGAAAGGATCCGTGCAGCCCGGTCCCAGAATCAGGCCATTTGCACCGGCCCCCTCTGCCGTTCGAAACATGGTTCCCAGATTTCCCGGATCCTGAATATCCTCCGGCAGGAGGAACATGGGGTGATCGCACGAAAACAGATCCTCGATCGAATAGGATGGCATAGCCGTCACAGAGAGGATACCCTGGGGATGCTCGGTATCTGCCATTTTCTGCATGACTTCATCCGAAACCAGAACAAGACTGCATTGGTCGATTTGCATCTGGTCTAAATTTCTCAAATTGGAAAGGTCCGCCCGGTCAGAAAAATATGCTGAGAGTTTTTCCATATGGCCCGGATTTCGATAGAAGGATTCGGAAATATAGAGCTCTTCCAGGAGTTCCCCGGGAGTCTCTAATACCATACGGATTCCTTCCGAGACAAATGAAAGGCTGCTGTAACGGCATTTTTTCTTTTTTTCAAGCTGAATGATTTCCCGAATGCGGGCATTGGAAAGGCTTGTGATCATATTTTCCCCTAAAAAAGGACTGTGAAACCCAAAAGTTGTCACAGTCCTTCAAAGTTCTCATTAAAATTTCAAGGAAGAAAATCCTTAGTTATTGGCCAGAGTTCTGCAGATACCTACCTGGTATTCATCCATCTGCTTTTGCATTGCCAGAGCCTCATCCAGATCGGTGTCGACATATTCACCATGGCGATAACCGATAACTCTCTGCTCTTTTCCTGCGAGAAGAAGATCTACTGCCAGAGCACCCATCGTCGATGCATAGACACGATCACGGGCAGTCGGAGAACCGCCACGCTGCATATGACCCAGAATGGTAGCTCTTGTCTCGATACCGGTCGCAGCCTCGATCCGCTTTGCCATAGAAGAAGAATGTCCGATACCCTCAGCATTGATGATCAGATGATGCTGCTTACCCTTCTTACGGCCTTCAATGATATGATTTACAATCTTCTGCTCATCATAGTCATAGCGCTCCGGAAGGAGGACATCTTCGGCACCGTTTGCAATACCGCACCAAAGAGCGATGTAACCGGCACCACGTCCCATAACCTCAACAATAGAACATCTCTCATGAGAAGTCGAAGTATCACGAATCTTATCAATGGCTTCCATTGCAGTATTGACTGCAGTATCAAAGCCGATGGTATATTCGGTAGAAGCGACATCCAGGTCGATGGTACCAGGCATGGAAATGGTATTGATTCCATGATTCTTCAGGTTTCTTGCACCCTTGTAAGATCCGTCACCACCGATTACAACAACGGCATCCAGACCGTGCTTACGGCAGATGTCTGCGGCTTTCTGCTGATACTCTTCCTGAAGGAACTCCAGGCAGCGGGCAGTCTGCAAAATGGTACCGCCGCGGGAAATAATATCGGAAACACTGTGCTGATCCATGGGTGCCATTTCCTCTGCCAGAAGGCCGGCATATCCTCTGTGAATTCCATATACCTCAAGTCCCTTAGCAAGGCCCTGCCTTACAACTGCACGGATCGCAGCATTCATTCCGGGAGCATCTCCACCGCTGGTCAGAACGCCAATACGCTTTACCTTATCTGCCATAATATCCTCCAATCAAAATACCAATCAGATCAATTCATTTTCATTAAAATTCATTCGGGTATCATTCTAATACCCTTTCCTGCCAAATTCAACAGGCTTTTCAACGGTTTCTATGTTATTTTCACCGAATTTTTCCTTTAACTCTGCCAAAAGTCCCCTATCATCTCGGAAACGGTACCGGCCTCTATTTTGCAGAATATTTTTTCCCTTTGGCTGGTCAGCGAGATAAATCAGCAGGCGATCCTCTCCATTCGGATCCTGTTGCAGCTGAAGGAGGTCCTTCTTTGCCGCCTCATAGTCTTTCGTATGATCAAATCGAAGCCAGACCTGGATGGGCAATTCATCAAAACCTCTTAACTCCTCTGCCAGAAGCTGGGAATCCGCATCATCTTT
The DNA here is from genome assembly GCA_029100405.1 of Lachnospiraceae bacterium. GTDB lineage: Bacteria > Bacillota > Clostridia > Lachnospirales > Lachnospiraceae > Lachnocurva. Next base: position 22,826 of record JAQXPG010000094.1, read on the forward strand.
CGTGGAGACTTTTCCGTAAATATAGACCTTCCGGTCTCTTTCCAGGAGATAGCGCCACTTTTCGAAAATACGAGGGAAGAGAGTCACTTCCACAGTTCCTGCCAGATCCTCGATCGTTACAAAGCCCATGAGCTGGCCTTTTTTTGTCGTGATGGTCTTCATTTCCGTAACCATGCCGCCAATCGTGACATACTGGCCGTCATGCAGGATCAGATCCTTGTCCTCCTGGCCGTCCTCCCGATGGAAGTCATAGGAATGAGCCGTCACCATCTTCTTCATCATCAGAAGATCGCTGTCCAGGGGATGTCCGCTGATATAGATGCCTAAGACCTCCTTCTCATTCTGCAGGAGGTCTGACCGGTCATATTCCGGTACATCAGGCATAGCCTCCTCCGCTCTCTTTTGTTCGCTGGCACGGATATTGGCCTTCTCCTCTTCCGGTACAACATCCAGAAAGCTCATCTGCCCTTCGATCTCGTTTTTATCCGCATGCTTTATGGAAGACAAAATGTCATCCACGATCCTGGAATAAGACATCATCATCTGACGGCGGTTTTTGGCCAGGCCATCCAGGGCTCCGGCCTTGATCAGATTTTCGATGGACCTCTTATTCACTTTTCCCTCGTCTTTTTTCATCATGCGTTCGAGGAAGTCATAGAGCGAAAGGAAGGGACCGTTTTCCTCCCGTTCGAGAAGAATGGCATCCACGACCTGGATCCCCATGCCCTTGACGGCATAGAGACCGTAACGGATCTTCTGATCCTTGGCAGAAAAGGTGCCTGTGCCCTCATTGACCGAAGGCGGGAGCACCCGGATCCCCATATCTCTGCAGACGGAAATATATTGCGTGATCTTCTCTGTCCGATCGACAAAGGATGTCATCAAAGCAGCCATGAATTCCGCCGGATAATAATGCTTGAAATAGGCAGTCTGGTAGGCAACTACTGCATAGCAGGCAGCATGGGACTTATTAAAAGCATAAGAGGCGAAATCCAGCATCTGGTCGAAGATCTTGTTGGCAGCTTCCTCCGAGATCCCGTTTTTCACACAGCCCGGTATGGACTTGTCGGGATCCTTTGGATCCGGTCTTCCATGAACGAAGACATCCCGGATCTTGACCATCTCATCCATATGCTTTTTAGCCATGGCCCGGCGGACATTATCGGCTTCTCCCAGGGAGAAGCCGGCCAGATCACGGACGATCTGCATGACCTGCTCCTGATAGACGATACAGCCATAGGTCGGCCGCAGGATCGGTTCCAGTTCCGGTGTGATATAGGTGATACTGTTCTTATTTTCCTTGCCTCGGATATAATCTCCGATAAACTGCATGGGACCCGGCCGATAGAGGGAGATCCCGGCTGTGACCTCTTCCAGGCTCTGGGGCTTCAACTGCTTCATGAAGGACTTCATGCCGCCGGACTCCAGCTGGAAGATGCCCTCGGTATGACCGTTTCCCATTTCTTCAAAAACGCCCGGATCATCATAGGTAAAGCCGCTGATGTCAATGTGCTTTCCATAATTTCTTTCCGCCATCATGTCAGCGTCTTTGATCACGGTCAATGTCCTTAAGCCAAGGAAGTCCATCTTCAAAAGGCCGAGCTCTTCATCGATCGTCATGGTATATTGCGTCACCAGCGGGCCATCCGGTTCGTTTCTCGAAACCGGGACGAATTCCGTCATGGGCTTCTGAGCGATAATGACACCGGATGCATGGGTAGAAGTATTGGCGGGAAGACCCTCCAGGGCTCTAGCCTTATCCACCAGATCCCTGACTTTCGGATCGTTTTCATAGAGATCCCTGAAATCCGGGCTCTCCTCCAAAGCCTTCTTCAAAGTGATTTTCGGCGTGGACGGAATGGTCTTTGCGATCCGGTCTCTTTCTGCGTAAGGGACTCCCAGTGCCCGCCCGACGGCATGAATGGCATTTCTTGCAGCCAAGGTACCAAAGGTCACGATCTGGGTCACGCAGTCCTTCCCGTATTTCTCGACCACATAATCAATGACATCCTGGCGGCGGACGTATTCAATGTCCACATCGATATCGGGCATGGACTTTCTCTCTTTATTCAAAAACCGCTCAAAAAAGAGATCGAAACGCAAGGGGTCGATATCCGTGATCCCTGTCGTATAGCTGACAAGAGATCCGGCGGCAGAGCCTCGTCCGGGTCCGACCGCTATGCCATGTGTCCGGGCAAAATTAATGAAATCCCAGACGATCAGGAAATAATCTACAAAACCCATTTCATGAATCACGGAAAGCTCATAATCCAGCTGCTTTCTCGCCTTCAAAAACAGTTTTTCGTTCCCGCCATAGCGTCTCTTTAAACCGTCCGAACAGAGTTTATTCAGATAGGTCCAGGCATCATAGCCTTCCGGCACCTGATAATGGGGCAGTTTTTCATCATGAAATGTAAAGCTTACGTCACAGCGGTCTGCGATCTTCTGTGTGTTTTCCAGGGCAGAAGGTGCAAAAGGAAAGAGCTCTCTCATTTCCTCTTCCGACTTGACATAGAACTGCCGGCCCGGATAACGGCGGCGATCCGTATCCGTGATCAGATGATTCCCCTGCATACAGAGAAGGATATCATGGGCATCGGCATCCTCTTCTCTTGTATAATGACAGTCATTGGTGGCCACCATGGGAATGCCGGTCTCTTCGTGAAGACGGAGGACCCCCTGGATCAGGGTCTTGTCATCGGAAATGCCATGGTCCTGCATTTCCAGGAAATAGTTGTCCGGCCCGAAGATCCCCTGATAGCGAAGAGCTGCTTTCTTCGCCTTCTCGTACTGGCCCTGAGTAATATTTCGAGCCACCTCTCCCGCAAGACAGGCAGACAGGCAGATAAGGCCTTCATGATATTTCTCGAGAAGCGAATCATCGATTCTCGGCCGATAATAAAAACCATCGATGAAGCCCTGGGAAACAATCTTGACCAGATTCTGATAGCCATGATTGTTTTCCGCCAGAAGGATCAGATGATAATATTTCTCTTCTTTATTTTTTTCCAGGCGGGAACAGGGTGCGACATAGACCTCACAGCCGATGATCGGTTTGATCCCCTGCGCCTTACATTCCTTGTAGAAATCGATGGTGCCATACATTACACCATGATCCGTTATCGCACAGGCCGTCTGCCCCAGTTCCTTGACCCGGCGGACATAGTCCGGGATCTTATTCGTTGCATCCTTCAGGCTGTATTCTGTATGAGAATGAAGATGCACAAAGCTCATCGGCCGCCTGCCTTTCCGTCTTTTTCTATTCTCTTCTTCCCGCAGTTTTCAATCCATTTCATTCCGAGATAGCAGGCAGTCAGAGAAAGAAAGAGAACAATACAGAAACCGTAAGCATTGTTCGGCATCTTGAGATATTCCGAACAGAAAGCAGAGATCGCATTGAAAGTCATATGGGTAAGGATGGGGACAAGAATCGTATCTGTCTTCAGATAGAGCCAGCCCAAAATAAGACCCAGGGCAAAGGCATAGCTGAACTGAACAAAATTCATATGAACCAGACCGAAGAGAAGGGCCTGGATGAGATTTGCAGCCCAGAAGGGGAAGACCTTTCTTCCATAGTGCAAAGTCAGGCCGCGGAAAGCCAGTTCCTCACAGATTGGGCCGAGACAGGCCGCATAGACGATCGTTAACAGGCGAAAAGAGTCCAGGCCGGATGCTTCCATAAGTTTGTTATAGTCAGAAACAGTAGACGGGAAAGCAACTGCATCAATTGCGACGATATAATTGGCCAGATACTGGCAGCTAAGCGCAATCAGGACGACCCCGATCAGAAACAGAGGAGATAGTCCGCGTAAGCTTCTCTCTTCCTTTGTCGAATGCTTCCGGAAAAAGAAGAGGAAGAGACAGATACAGATCAGGGCATAGACCGAAGAAGCCGCCATCAGAAAATCCGTATCGGTCAGTCCTTTTTTTATGGTGTTCAGTAAATCATCCAGACTGTCGAAAGTCCTGGATGCATAGAGAAACAGTGCATAGAAGACGCCCCCGATCATGGTGACAATACTTGTTACAAGTTCAATTGCAACAATGGGGAACAAAATCTTCAGATAGTCGGATACTTTATACTTCATAAGACTCCTTTTGTTATTTCAATCTGGTGTGATCGGTCTGGTGATATCGGTCTGGTGATTTCGGCCTGGTGATATCGGTGCCATAAAAATGACATTGATCATCGCGCCTTGCGCCACTCCCTTAGGATCACCGGGAAAGGAAGTCTAAGACCTCTGCCATTTTTTCTCTTCCACCCTTCAAGCCTTCCTCGTAAAGCATCTGGTTCTTTATCGGATCCTTGGTATAGGTCGTCATCCGGATCTTACCGGACGGACAGAAGAGATAGGCTTTTCCTTCTCTTTCCAGGCGAAGCAGCTCTTCCTTCTCCCGGTTATATTCCTCATGCCGGTGATTCAGAAGATCTACTATTTTAGGGAACTTTCTCTTCAATGCAGCTGTATAGGCCAGCCGATTCCCCTGCGGTTCCATGACAAAATCTCTCGGCTTCGACATCACGGCAATGATCCTGTCACAGCCGTCGGCCTCCATTTTCTCCACCGGAATCGAAGCACTGACACCGCCGTCGAAATAATAATGGCCATTGATCCGAATCGGCTTGGTGATCACAGGTAAGGCACAGGTTGCCATAATAGGCCTATAATCATGAGGTCCGCAATCCTTGGAGGTAAAGTAATGCGGTTTTCCGGTCTTCCCATCTGTTGCCGGAAAATAGAACTCGGTCGGACTGGAAGTCCATTTCTCAAAATCCGCCGGATCCGTTCCGCCCTCTTCTGTCATTTCTCCGTAAATATAAGTCAAGCCGAAATAATTTCCGGTCTTTAGGAAGGACTTCATCGAAATATAGCGGGGATCATCGACATAATCGACATAAAAGCGCCGGTTTCTGTCTCTCTGTCCACCCAGGAAAGAAACAATATTTGCCGCACCGGCGGAAACTCCGATCGCATAGTCAAAGTTCAAACCCTGATCCAGGAAGGCATCCAATACACCTGCGCTGTAGGCACATTTCATGCCGCCTCCCTCAACAAATAAAGCCGTCTTCATTTCTTTTTCCTCCATTTTAACACATCTGTCCGATAAAAACATTTGTTTGGTTTGGTCTATTTTATTGAAGTTTCATTATAGCGGTTTTCGCGCGACTGTGGGGCATTCTTTATACAATCCCAAAAAACTGTATATTGAGGCAGACTTTCAATTCTCTTATCATCAATATTAAGTAGAAGGACTGGGCCTCAACTGCTTTATTTTGTATATTTCTTACAAAATAAAGGGGCTTTGTTCTCCTTCTTTACGGCTCGTACCGCATTTTACGGTACAGCCTTTGTCACCAGATACATGAACAAAGGATTAGGGTGAGTAATATGGAACAGCAAGAAGTACAAGAAGGAACTTTTGACAAGGCAAAACATGCTGCCGAGAGAAAAGCGTTCGATGTTGCTATTACAGCAGCCTTGAAGCATATCGACAAGGATCGTGGCAAGGCAATGATCCAGATGGTCAATCTGGTAGAGAAGATCCTCGGTGATACATGGCCGGATCGTGCCTATGAGGCCCTGAGAAATGTATTCCGGGATCCGGATTCCAAGTGGATGAAATATACCAATGCCATGTTCGATGACATTGATCCGAAGCTGATCAAGATGGCAGCTTTGAATCTCGGCTATGAGGCAGGTTTCCGCGGATATAAGAGAACCAGAGAGCTTTCTGAGAAGTTGAATGCAAGCATTCCCTGGTCGATCCTGATCGACCCGACCTCCGCCTGCAACCTCCACTGTACCGGCTGCTGGGCTGCTGAATATGGTCATCAGATGAGCCTTACTTATGAGCAGCTCGATGATGTCATCACTCAGGGTGAGGCGCTTGGTATCTATTCCTGGCTCTACACCGGTGGTGAGCCTACCGTTCGTAAGAATGATCTCTTCAAACTCTGCGAGAAGCATCCGCACAGCAATTTCCAGTGCTTTACCAACGGAACCCTGATCGATGATGAGTTCTGTGAAAACATTCTGCGTGTCGGAAACTTCTTCCCCAATATTTCTCTGGAAGGATTTGAAGATGCAAATGACGGCCGTCGTGGCGAGGGAGACTTCCAGTCCGTTATGGCAGCCATGGATCGTCTGAAGGCTCACAAGTGTCTCTTCGGTCTCTCCATCTGCTACACCAGAGCTAACTACAAGACTGTAACTTCGGATGAGTTCCTGGATATGGTCATCGAAAAGGGCGCTAAGTACATCTGGTACTTCCATTATATGCCGGTTGGAAATGATGCTTCTACTGATCTCCTTCTGACTCCGGACGAGCGTGAATATATGTATCACAGAGTTCGTGAGATCCGTGGTTTTGAAGGTGGTAAGCCTATCATGGCAATTGACTTCCAGAACGATGGTGAGTTTGTCGGCGGATGTGTTGCCGGAGGCCGTGAATACTGCCACATCAACCCCAATGGTGATGTAGAGCCCTGCGTATTCATCCACTACTCCAGCGCTAATATCAAGGATAAGAGTCTTCTGGAATGTCTGCAGCAGCCGATCTTCCAGAAATATCGGGAAGGACAGCCGTTCAACGAAAACCATCTTCGTCCCTGCCCTATGCTTGAGAATCCGGAAAAGCTGAGAGAGATCGTAGCAGAGACCGGTGCAAAGTCTACCGATATGCAGTCACCGGAGAGTGTTGATGCTCTTTGTGGCAAGTGTGATCCTTATGCAGCAGAATGGGCTGACCGTGCTGCTAAGCTTTGGAAAGAAAGCCAGGAAGAGAAGGCAAAACGTGCCGCTGCTCCCCTCTCTGAAGCAGGAAAGGTTCGCGTAAGACCGGAAGCCTGATCCCAAAGCTTAATCCTGAGTAAGGTTTGCACAAGACCGCTGGTGAAAAGGAAACGGTCTGCAAGTTCATTTTTATACAAGTAACGGGTGTATGGCATGCCATACACCCGTTTTATTTCTTATCGTATGATATGATGATCGCCAAATATCTTAATACAGATCATTTTTCAAAATCGCGATAGTTGCGCTCTGGAATGTGCCCCATTTTTAGGTCATTTATCGTAAAATTAACCATTTTTCAAAAATCCGATAGGGAATCACACCAATCACTATCGTAAAATTCGAATTTCATTTCTATTACGATATTTCTTGCCCCAGGCACCCGACAAACTATCGAAAATTTCCATTCTCATTTCTGTTACGATATTTCTTGCCCCAGGCGCCCGGCAAACTATCGTAAATTTCCATTCTCATTTCTATGACGATATTTCATGCCCCAGGCGCTTGACATACTATCGTAAATTTCCATTCTCTTTTCTATTACGATATTTCTTGCCCCAGGCACCCGACATACTATCGTAAATTTCCATTCTCTTTTCTATTACGATATTTGTTGGATTTATTTCTTCCCCCACTTCTTCTTGATTGCTCCCAGCACATCCACCTTCTCTGCCTGGCCCGATGAAATCTGGCGGATGGCCGGCCAATGCTTAAGAAACATGAGACCTGCCAGAACAAGAGCCAGGATCCCGGCTTCTTTCCCATGCAGGAGAAAGGCGAAGATGCAATATACCACCGGTATAAAGACCGCGCCAAGTCCCAGATACTGGCTGGCAAAGACGATCAGCATGCCCACGATCATAGAGACAAGTCCCGGTAAAGGATTCATGAGAAAATAGCCGGCGCAGGAAGTTGCCACTCCCTTGCCACCGTGAAAGCCTTGCCAGAAAGGATAATTGTGCCCCAGGGTCACACCGATCACAGCATAGTAGACCACAAGGATTCCGATGCCATAGGCACCGGTGGATAAATGTAAAGCGTGGTTTACATTTACTCCGAAAAAGCGATAGAAAGGGGCCTTCGTGCTGTTCCCATAAAATAAGGTCGCTGTGACAAGAACCGCCAGTATGGTTTTTGTGAGATCACCGATCAGAACCGTGATCCCGGGGCCGAAGCCAAGATGAGCCATGACATTGGCCATACCGGGGTTATGACTGGTTCCGAGTTCCCGGCAGGGGCGGCCGGTCAGTTTCCGAGTCACCAGCTCTGCCGTAAGGAAGCAGCCAAAACCATATCCGATCAGTAATGTGAGAAGCCGCGGTAAGATCTGCATGGCCCCCTCCTTTCAAAATCACCTGTTCAGCTCGATTTAAAACCCAAAGCACATCAGAAGCCGGATGCAATCATCCGGCTTCCGGTTC
>JAQXPG010000095.1 GCA_029100405.1 Lachnospiraceae bacterium
CAATCCATTGCACCAATCCATTGCACCTTTGTTTCAGCCATGTAATATTAATGCAACAGAAATCACATCTATGAAATACTTAATAGGAATCTTTATCAATAGTAACAGTTTTCTTTTCGGATCTAACAAGTCCTTGTGCAACATCCTGTCTTGCCCTGTGTTAGAATAATATTTATGAAAGTTTAATTGTTTGGCGTAGATGAATGACGCTTTATTTGAGGAGTATTTCGATGAAGAAACTGGGATGGAAACGGACACTAATATTACTTGTCATAATTCTGCTTGCTATTTTATGTGGTCTTGTTGTTTTTCTTCGTCAGAGAAAAGTAGTGAACGGACATACCTTAAAGGGTGCAGTCTTTTCCAATGACGATAAGATCGCAAAGGCTTATTTAAGTCAGGAATATCAGGCAAGCCATACATTTACGGATAAAGAACTGAATGACAAGTTTGTGCAGACGAGCGCAAAAGTGACCGGCAGAACGAGTGGAATCTTAGGGCCGGAGAATATTGAAGTCAAGGTGACGAATCAGGTGGATAGGGATGCCCTGAAGACTTATCTGGATCAGTGGAACAATGAGCATACGGCAAGCACGAATGCAGCGATAAATTACGATGATGCTTCCGGTAAGTATGTGATCGCTAAGGAAAAACAGGGCGATACGGTAGACAGCGAGGCCCTTTTAAAGGATGCTGCATCTGGTAAGACCGGAATCAGGCTCTCTGATTATTATGTAAAGCCGGAATATACAGAAAAAGGCTTAAAGCAGGCTTGTGATAAATTGAATGAGCTTCTGGCATGGCATGTTACTTATACGGATGGCAAGAAGGCAACGATCACGAAAGACGATATTACGGTTTTGCCGGACGGAAGCTATCAGATTGCTGATCTCACCAAGCCCTTTAAGAAACTCATGGCAGAGATCAATGAAGATTACCAGACCGTTGGAAAAGGTTTCCCGGTTCTTCTGCACGATGGCAGTATGCAGACAGTGACTGGCGGCGACTGGGGTACCTATGTCGATAAGGAAGATGAGATCAAGTATCTCCAGGATGCTGTATCTTCCGGTAAGTCCGAGGACAACCGGCAGCCTCAGATGGCAGGCAAAGTCAATGATATGAGTAAATACGACTCGGATCTTATTATCGAAGTGAGCATCGCCCAGCAGCATCTCTGGGCTTATGATAAGAAGGGAAATATCAAGATCGATTATGATGTTGTTACCGGACAGAAGGGTGTCAGTGAGACGCCGACCGGTGTCTATTATTGCCTGATGAAAAAGGCAGACCACACTATGAATGGATCCACTGCGTCCGGGAAAACCTACTCCGTAGATTGCAGCCGCTTCATGTGGATCACAAATTCCGGTGTTGGCATTCACGATGCTGTCTGGAGAAAGTCATTTGGCGGCAATATCTATCTCACAGACGGCTCGGATGGCTGTGTGAATAGTCCTTTGGATAAGGTAATTCAGCTCTATGATATGGTGAAAGCAGGAAAGACCATGATCATTATTCACTGAGACTCTTTTCCGTTGAAATATAGACCATGGATCGAAAGAGGCTCATGGATTTTAAGCAGACCATGGATTGAAATAGGCTCATGGACTTTAAGCAGACCATGGAATAGTATAGTAAAAACCCCGGGCATGTGATAGGTACCTCTTTACCGGACAAACCAGTAAGGAGGGTACATATCACATGCCCGGGGTTTATTTACAAAAGGAAAGACTTATTGAATGGCAATGATATTCTGTCCGCTGATCAAAAATGCCAGGATCACAAAGATACCAAGGGCAATCCGATACCAGCCGAAGACTTTGAAGTCATGCTTCTTGATATAGCTCATCAGAAAACGGATGATGAAAATAGAGACCAGGAAAGCAACGATGCATCCGGTCAGAAGGATGGCTGTCTGATATCCGGTCAGGACATTTCCGGCATGGAAGAATTTGACGATCTTCAGAAGACTGGCACCGGCCATGACCGGGATCGCCAGAACGAAAGTGAAGTCTGCGGCGGTCTTCCTGGAAACACCGATCATAATGCCGCCGAGGATGGTAGAACCGGAACGGGAAGTTCCCGGCAGGCAGGCTGCAACCAACTGGAAGAGTCCGATAATAAAGGCATCCTTATAGCTCAGTTCGCTGAGACGGTTTACATTTGCCCGCATATCATGTTTCTCTCTCTGATTCTCTACCAGAAGAAAGGCAATGCCGACAAGGATCAGCATGATGGATACGACCAGAGCATTGTAGAGATGATTGTCCAGCCAGTCATCCAGCAAGACACCTACGATACCTGCCGGAATGCAGGCTACGATGGTCTTCCCCCAGAGACTCAGGGTGTGGCGCTTCCACATGAGCTTTCCGGTCTTTTTCGATCTGCCCAGGGGCCAGATGGTTTTCCAGTACATGAAAATGACGGCCAGGATGGCACCGAACTGGATGACGACAAGAAACATCTGCCAGAAGGCGTTGCCCTGCTTGATCTTTATGATCTGATCCAGAAGGATCATGTGGCCGGTCGAGCTGACAGGCAGCCATTCGGTGATTCCTTCTACGATACCGTAGAGGATCGCTTTTAAAATATCCATAATTGACGATATCCTTTCTTTTATGAACTATTTTATCCTTACTTCTATTTCTTCGAATTCGGATGATAGAAAGAACCCGGAGGAATGAAATCGGAAAAAGTATACCATAAGCGGGGCGCGAGAACCACTCATAGTTGACGGAGAGTTTTTTAGTGAAATTCTTGCATATTAACTGTTTCAGCAGGCCGATCTCATTATTATAATCTGCGGATTGTTCCATGCTGTTCTTTTATCTCCTGATTTGATCAGCTACTTTGAACATATTAACTCGTTCTAATAAGATGATGTCAGAATTTAATCATTTTTATTGTGTTATACTGTGAATTTGGCGTAAAATTTACTTTAGTAAGATTTGAACGTTAATAACAATTTATTATTACTGGAAAATCAGTACATACATTAATGGTATTTGACGGATGGGGGATACAGTACGTTATTTAAATTTTGCCTTTAATAATTGGACAGATATTGCGGGGACCGCGTTTCATGAATAAAAAAAGCTTTCTTGTATTAATTTTTCTATCCATTAGTATACTGATCGTGCTTACTGTAAGAGGATGTATATTTCAGGAAAATCATCAGGGCATGGGGCAACTTTATAGTGGGGATGATTATTCTCATTGGTTTCATCTAAAGGGCATTGTACTAGAAAAAACATCAAATACTCTTTTGGTAAGGCTAATGGATGAGAAAGAAAGTACCTTGTTTTTTGATAAGCCCGAAGTCTCTTTGGATTGTACCAAGTGCGAGACCGAAGTAAAAAATGTTTCGAAGGGAGATATTATTCAATTCTACTTCTTTAAGCAACATGCAGGTAATGGAATAGTAAAAGTTGAAAAGGTTATTGGAGAAAAGGAAGAAGAATGACGGGAAAGCATGTGTCTCCTTACGCCATAAAACCTGTTCTGCCGGCTCCTTCATATTTACTTGGGGGAAAAAACTGTAACCGGAGGAATCGGCAATTTGCACTTTTTATAGAACTATCTTTTCTATTCTATATGGGCGTGGTATCATTTGAATTTAAGCAGGTGCAATTTCAAAATGCTTCCTGCTGACAGGAAAAGATTACTGAGTGACTGTGATTGTGAGAGGAAAGAAAATGAAAAAGGTTGTGAAGTTCGGAGGCAGTTCCCTGGCTGATGCCAAGCAGTTTGAAAAGGCAGGCCAGATTATCAGGAGTGACGAATCCAGAGTGTATGTGATTCCCAGCGCTCCCGGCAAACGTTTCAGCGGGGACACCAAAGTTACGGATATGCTGATTGAGGCCTATCGGCTGGCCGTTTCGGGCGGTGATCTCCACCAGCAGCTTCTGAATATCAAAGCCCGTTACAATGAGATCATAGAAGGGCTGCAGATGGACTTTAGCCTGGACGATGAGTTCGATGTGATCGAGAAGACTTTGAAAGAAGAACCGACGCTCGACTATGCTGCCAGTCGTGGAGAATATCTGAATGGCCGCGTCATGGCAAAATATCTGGGTTATGAATTTATTGACCCATTTGATACGATTTTCTTCAACGAAGAGGGAAATCTCAATTCCTATAAGACGGAAAAAGTTTTAGGCCAGCGCCTGGCTGAGACACCGAGGGCGGTAATCCCCGGTTTCTACGGCAAGGGAAAGGACGGAAAGATCCGGACTTTCTCCAGAGGCGGCTCCGATGTGACCGGATCCATTGTTGCCGGCGCCTGCGGTGCGGATGTCTATGAAAACTGGACGGATGTTTCCGGATTTCTGGTTGCAGATCCCAGGATCATCGATCAGCCCAAGAGCATTGACACGATCACCTATCGGGAACTTCGAGAGCTTTCTTATATGGGTGCATCCGTCCTCCATGAAGATGCCATTTTCCCGGTTCGTTCCAAGGGCATCCCGATCAATATCAGAAATACAAACCGTCCGGATGATTCCGGCACATGGATCGTGGAATCCACTGCTCGTAAGCCGGAATACATGATCACCGGAATTGCCGGAAAGAAGGGATTCTGTGCGGTTGATATCACAAAGGCTCTGATGAACTCCGAGGTTGGATTCGGCAGGAAGGTTCTCCAGGCATTTGAGGATCATGGGATCAATTTCGAGCATATGCCTTCCGGTATTGATACGATGACCATTGTGGTTCATGAAGATGAGTTCCTGGACAAGGAGCAGCAGGTCGTATCCGAGATCCATCGTCTGACCCATCCGGATTCGATTGAGATCCAGCCGGATCTGGCCTTAATCGCGGTTGTTGGCCGTGGAATGAAATCCGCCTATGGTGTGTCAGGAAGGATCTTCTCCGCCCTGGCTCATGCCAGAGTCAATGTACGAATGATCGATCAGGGCTCTTCCGAACTCAATATCATTATCGGAGTGGATGAGAGGGACTTTGAGAAGGCAATCAAGGCAATCTATGATATTTTCGTAACGACGCAGTTGTGATAAGAGATGCACTATTTCAGCCCGGCGTATTTCTCAACATAGATCTCATGCTCGCGGATCCGGGTGGCAAGACTTGCTGCCTTGGGCCTTAAACCGGCCTTTTCTAAGAGACCGGCCTGGCAGCCCTTGTTAAGAACCATGACCATGGCCTCGGCTTCCGAGCGGTCCTTGCCATAGCATACGGCTCCGATGACCCCTCTTTGGCTGGTTGAATTCACCATACCGTCTTTTTCATAGCATTCGGCGCCGGCTCCCTGCAGAAGGACAGCGTTACTGATGACAGGAAGTGTGGAAGTCAGGGCAGAGCAGATCTCATCCTCACTTGTATTGGCGGGAAGGCAATGGACAAGCGGTCCTACCATCATTCCAAGGTCGTCGACATACACGGTCAGGTCATCGCCGAAGGAGGCATATTTTGAAATATAGGGCGCCTTTGTGAAGAGGTAGCATCCATCAGAATGTTTGCCAAAATCACTTGTGTATTTCCAAAGCTTTTCATTTTCACAGAGGTCGTCTAGCTGTGATTCCAGGGAAGCCTGGGCTCCTTCTCTTGTTTCCGGTCCTTTTTCATCCGGTCCATTTTCATAATGAAGAATCTCATCTGTTATTACAGGTGAGATTTTTTTCATATATTCTTTCTTGCATTCTTTTTCCACTTGATGAGCAAGTCGAAAAGCATCTTCATAATCTCTGCCCAGACATACGGTTCCATGATTTCGCATGAGGACAACATGACTCTTACATCTCTTCAGGGCATGGTCTACATTTGCCGCCAGGGTATCGGAACCGAAAATTGCATATTCTGCAGTCGGAACCACGGAGAGGGCCTGCCCGGGGAAAGACAAATCCCGGCCGAGTGTGGACAGGGCAGTGGCATAGTCCTGGTGGGTGTGGATGACAAAATCCGTGTCGGGGCGGTCCTGGTAGCAGACTGCGTGGACTTTCATTTCGCTGGAAGGCTTCAGCGGACCCGTATAGGAGCAGTCATCGATCCGGACTTCGACCAGGTCTTCGGGCTGCAGGGTCTCGTAGGAACGGCCGCTTGGTGTAATAAGAAATGATGTGTCAGAGATCCGGGCACTGATATTGCCCCAGGTACGGGCAATCAGACCGGTGCGTACAAGCTCGCGGCCGGCACGGAGAATCAGTTGTTGGGCGGTTTTCTTGTTGATGGACATAGGTGCTGCCACTCAAAATATGTTTAAATATACTCAAACACATCGAGAATTGAAGTCCTTGCGGATACTTCTTACTGCTTCAATGTGTATGCTTTGGCGATTATAAACAATACGCTACTCACAAGTTCGTGTACACTCCACAGTCGTAAATTCCTGCGATAGCCCGCAGTACATACTTACATTTGCGTTTATTATGCAATTGTGTAAGCTAAAGCATCTCTTAGATTAAGAGCAGCATTGAAATCCCTATCCTCAACATAGCCACAATCACAACGATATATTCTATCTGAAAGTTTCAAATCTTTCTTGATAGCACCACAGCAATGACATATTTTGGATGATGGATACCATCTGTCTACGACTCTTAATTCAATACCATTTTCATCACATTTTGCTTTAAGTTTGGTTCTAAATTCATAGAACTTCTGTGACGCAACAGCTTTTGAAAGATGTCTGTTCTTCATCATTCCTGACACATTCAAATCTTCAATAGTTATGTAAGATGGTTTGGTTTTCACTATCTCAGCTATTGTTTTATTGACATAATCAGTACGAATATTATCTATTTTATGATGAAGTTTTTGTACTTTGAGCTTTTGCTTTTGTATATTCTTTTGAGTGGACTCTCCTTTCTTTAAGTTTTCATATTTGCGTGAGAGACATCTTTGTTCTCTACGCAGTTTCTTTTCTAATTTTTTAATTCTTGCTGACTTATTGATATTTTTATAAGTTTTACCATTGGAAACAATTGCTAAGTCTTTTAAACCCAAGTCAATTCCTATACCACCATTGCTATTATTAGCAATCTTAGTGTCTGGAATTTCTATAAGAACTGACACATAATATCTATCCGCCTTGATTGAGACATGACCACTTTTAATTACATACCCGTCTTTGGTGGTTGGAATATATCCTTTTTCTTTAATGCGAACCCAACCAAGTGATGGAATATTAATTCTGTGTCTTTCACATCTGCAATCCTTTGGATTATTCTTTACGAAATACATTTTCACATCAGATTTCCCTTTCTTTTTAAACTTTGGAAAAGCACTCTGATGTTTGAAAAACCTTGTAAATGCAACGTAACCATTTTCAATTGAGCGTTTTACAGATTTTGAACTGACTTCCTTGATCCATAATTTATCTGGATTTTTTGGAAGGTACTCATTGTTCAGCCAGACACTAAAACTTTTACCACTCATAAACTTTTCACCGTTATCGTGTAAAGTTTTGTTGTGACTGAGATAAAAGTTATAGACATACCTACAAGTGCCGATAGTCTTGTTAATTTTGATTTTTTGCTCGGCTGTCGGATTGATTTCCGTCTTGAAGCTCTTTAGCAATTTCTGCATCTCCTTCTATTTGTTTTTTATACTTGCGAAGGCCGTACAATCTACAAGAAAAAACGTGCAATATAGATACAATATCCTGTACAAGTTCTTCCTGCGGTGATAGTTCTTCATTATTCACTATCACTATGGCTGTGTTAAACTTCATACAGAATTTTTCAAACCAATCATAGCCAAATCTGATAAACCTATCTTTATGTGTAACTATGATAGTTTTGATCTTCTGTTCCATTACTTCATCTAATAATTGATTCCACTTTTTTCGATTGTAGTTAAGTCCGCTTCCATAATCCTCAATACATTGATCTACAATGATACCTTTAGCATTGCAAAACTGACGTAAAAAAGCCACTTGGTTTTGTAAATCATCTTTTTGGTTTCTTGT
This sequence comes from Lachnospiraceae bacterium, assembly GCA_029100405.1. Taxonomy (GTDB): domain Bacteria; phylum Bacillota; class Clostridia; order Lachnospirales; family Lachnospiraceae; genus Lachnocurva. The sequence continues at coordinate 7,928 of JAQXPG010000095.1, forward strand.
AGATACTCTGGCATAAATAACAATCTGACGATTATCGTTTTCAGTATTTATGCCCTTGAACTGAAGATACTGATCATAAGTATAATAACGCCTATTAGTCGGAGTTCGATTTGCTTTCAGAATTCCCTCTCTGTCCCAACGTTGTAACGTTTTGACCGAGACGCCCAATAATTCAGCAAAATCTTTTGGTTTGTAATTAGTGATATTAGATGTGTTCATAACAATATCCTCCATGAGTATATTTCAACACATTTAATCACTATTGACAATGATTTTTGTTACTTAATTTTCCCTCCTTTTGTCTTGATTTTAGAATTTTTGGGATTGCTTAGAGCTGGCTTGATCGGATCAGCCTTCGAATGGAATCCACAGGAGTATTATACCCCAATTTTTGATCGAAATAGGGAGGACATTAATTTAAAATTGTGACCCGGATTCGGCCTGATTATTCGATATACAAAATCTATTGAATATCATGCGTGTTTCCGGGAGCTTTCTTGCCTGTTTTTGGCCTGATTATTCGATATACAAAATCTTTTGAATTTCATGCGTGTTTTCTGTGTGATTTTATAGCATGATTTTCAATAGATTTTGTATATCGAATATTTGGGCTCTCAAAGGGGATATTTTGACCTGGGAAGGCGCATGGTTTCGAAAAGATTCTGTATATCGAATATTTTCAGGTGGTCGTTGAAATCGGGCCTGCTTCAAAATCGTTTGCTGGCCTTACGGACGTTAATAATGGACATGACGCAAAATCAAAAATCTAAAACCAAAAATCTAAAATCAAAAATCTAAAATAAAGATAAATTCTGACAGGGGCACTTGCAAAAATAGACGTAAGGTAGTATTATTTCTACACAGTTAGCAACCAACAGAGATGAGTGCTAATTATATAGAAAACAATATAAAAGGATAAAACAAAAAGACAAGCTCTAGAGAAGGCAAGTGCTGGAGAAGACAAGTACAAGAAAAGACGAGTCCTAATGAAGGCAAGTGCTAGAGAAGGCACATGCTAGAGAAGACAAGTACAAGAAAAGACGAGTACTAATGAAGACAAGTATTAGAGAGGAAAACATAGAAGGAGGCTCACATGACTGTCGTACCTGTTTATAATATGGTCCTGGTACCAGAGGCAAATGTTTATCTGAAA
>JAQXPG010000096.1 GCA_029100405.1 Lachnospiraceae bacterium
TACTTATATTCCCAGGCATATGTCAGGTCGTCTCTACTTGCCGCAATACTTACTGTTGGGCTCGTCCCTTCCTTTACTGTTATATCACTTATCGTTCCGGTAATATCTGGTCCGATCTCCTCCGCACGGACATGATTGGTATAAATACCTAGAATCATCAAAACAAACAAAACAGGTATTACATAACTGATTACTCTTTTTTTCATTGTCATTTCTTGCATGATCTTTCCCACAAGGTGTTAATCTAAAGACAACCCTATTGTACGGTCAATATTACTGGGAACTAACTTACCGTCCCATCTTCTGCAAATATTCCTTATAACTCCAGTTCACTTTATCCTTATCCGAGAGGTTCAAATCATCCGCCGTCATTCCTTCCGGCATCGGCCACTCGACTCCCAGATCCGGATCATTCCACATAATTCCGCCTTCATCATTCGGATGATAAAAATCGGTTACTTTATAACAGAACTCTGCTTCGTCGGACAGGCAGATAAAACCATGCGCGAAATTCTTCGGGATCATGAACTGCTTCTTATTCTCAGCGGTCAGAAGGACTCCGGCCCACTTACCGAAGGTCTTAGACCCCGGGCGGAGATCAACGGCAACATCATATACTTCACCACTTACGACCCGCACCAGTTTGTCCTGCGGATAATGAATCTGAAAATGCAGACCACGAAGCACTCCCTTGGAGGATGCGGACTGGTTGTCCTGAACGAAGACATAATCCATTCCGTTGGCCTTCATGTCATTCTCATTATAGGTCTCCATGAAGTAGCCTCTGCGGTCGCCGAAAACTTTCGGCGTAATAATATTTAATCCTTCAATGCCATTGATATTCTTCTCTACTGTAATTGCCATTTCCTGCCTCTTTTCTTATTGAATTTTCTTATTGAATCTCTCCATCTGCAACCGCTACCAGATACTTGCCGTAATCTGACTTCATCAGGGGCTTTGCCAGTTTTCTCAACTGTTCTGCATCGATAAAACCACGCTTAAATGCGATCTCTTCAATACAGGACACATAGAGTCCCTGTCTCTTCTGAAGGGTAGACACAAAGTTGGCTGCCTGTAAAAGCATATCGTGATTCCCGGTATCCAACCAGGCAAATCCACGGCCAAGCGTCTCGACATAGAGATCTCCGCGATCCAGATAGGCATTATTTACCGCAGTGATCTCCAGTTCGCCTCGAGCGGAAGGCTTGATCGTCTGCGCGATCTTCACGACATCATTGTCATAGAAATATAGACCGGGAACAGCATAATTGGATTTCGGCTGTGCCGGCTTCTCCTCGATGGAAACAGCCTTGCCATTCTCATCAAATTCTACCACGCCATATTCTCTCGGATCTCTGACATAATAGCCGAAAATAGTAGCGCCACCCTGCTTTTCAACTCTCTCTTTTGCGCTCTTCAATGTCTTGGAAAAACTCTGACCATAGAAGATATTGTCCCCCAGCACCAGAGCTGCGGAGTCATCTCCGATAAAGTCTTTTCCGATAATGAAGGCCTCTGCCAGTCCGTTCGGCGCTTCCTGAACGGCATACTGGATATCCATGCCAAGCTGGGATCCATCCTCCAGAAGTTCCTTGAATACAGGGAGGTCTCTCGGAGTCGATATGATCAAAACCTCACGGATCCCTGCAAGCATCAGGGTAGACAGCGGATAGTAAATCATTGGTTTATCGTATACCGGCATGATCTGCTTGGAAATTGCCTTTGTTAACGGATAAAGTCTGGTTCCGGAACCTCCGGCTAAAATGATACCTTTCATTTTATCTTCTCCTTTTTACTCTCAATCACTCTCATACGAGACTTCACAAACAATTTTGTCCCAAGTCCTGTTTATTTCTTTGTCTTCATCTCCGACCAAAGCAGGCTTCCTGTTTTCGTTATCCTTGCAGACCTTCATTCTGAGACAAGGCTTTGAGATAACGGGCAACTGCATCCTTCCAATCCGGCAATGGCTGAAACCCTGCCTGAATCAGCTTTGACTTATCCAGTCTGGAATTAAATGGACGGGCAGCCTTGGACTGGCCGTACTCTTCTGTCGTCACCGGTATCACCTTCGTTGTAAGTCCGGCCTGGCGGTAGATCTCCTTCGTAAAATCATACCAGGAGATATAGCCACCCTCATTCGTTGCATGATAATAGCCATACTTGTCGGTAAGGATCATATCCACGAGAAGCCGCGCCAGGTCCAGGGTATAGGTCGGTGTTCCCACCTGATCAGATACCACCCGGACCTCATCATGGGTCTTTCCGACAGAAAGCATGGTCTTGATGAAATTCTTACCATTCAGGCCGAAGACCCAGGCGATCCGTACGATGAAATATTTCTCCAAGGTATTTGCGACGGCAAGTTCTCCGCCCAGCTTGGTCTGTCCATAGACATTCAAAGGTGCATAGTCCTTGCAATCCGGGTCCCAGGGTTCGGTTCCCAGTCCATTGAAGACATAATCGGTAGAAATATAGACCATCTTGGCATCGACTGCTTTCGCTGCATCCGCCAGATTCTGCGTACCATCCACATTGATCCTCTGAACCAGAGGCTTCTTATCCGCATCCTCTGCCGCATCGACAGCTGTCCAGGCAGCACAATGGACAATGACATCCGGGTGGATCTCTTCGATGGTCTTACGAACAGCATCTTTATCGGTGATATCAAGCGGCACATATTTTGCCCTCGTCACCGGAGTTCCATCCTGTACACCGGCATATTTCGGCTTCAGGTCGCTTCCGATTCCCTCATATCCACGACTTGCCAGCTCATTCATGACATCATGGCCAAGCTGTCCCGCAACTCCTGTTACAAATACTTTCATGGGTTGCCTTTCTTAATAAAACTGCGAAGAACCGCAGACTCAGCAATTCAGCTTGCCGGACCTGCGGTCTACCTTTTCATGTCAAAAGTCAGTCCAGAACTTCCTTCTTGCCATACATTTCCTTATAGTAGTTCTGGTATTCTCCGGAAATGATGTTCTCCCACCATTCCTTGTTATCGAGATACCACTGAATGGTCTTCTTGATACCATCCTTGAACATGGTCTCGGGCAGCCATCCAAGCTCATTGTGGATCTTGGTCGGATCGATGGCATAACGCTGGTCATGACCCTTTCGGTCAGTAACATGCTCAATCAGGGATTCGGGCTTGCCGAGATAATCCAGAATCAGCTTAACGATATCGATATTCCGCATCTCATTATGGCCGCCGATATTATAAACTTCTCCGACGGTGCCTTTACGTACGATCAGGTCGATTGCCTTGCAGTGATCCTCGACATAGAGCCAGTCGCGGACATTCAAGCCTTCTCCGTAGACCGGAAGCTTCTTGTCTGCCAAAGCATTGGCAATCATCAGAGGGATGAGCTTTTCCGGGAACTGGTAAGGGCCGTAGTTATTGGAGCAGCGGCTGATGGTAACCGGCAGGTCGAAGGTTCTGTGGTAAGCCATAACCAGAAGGTCTGCAGATGCCTTGGATGTGGAATAAGGGCTTGAGGTATGGATGGGCGTATCTTCATGGAAGAAGAGATCCGGGCGGTCCAGAGGAAGGTCTCCGTATACTTCATCGGTCGATACCTGGTGATAACGCTTGATACCGTACTTTCTGCAGGCATCCATAAGGACGGAGGTTCCGATGATATTGGTCTCAAGGAAGATGGTCGGGTTCTCGATGGACCGGTCTACATGAGACTCAGCTGCGAAGTTTACAACGACATCCGGATGTTCTTCTTCGAATAGCTTGTAGACTCCTTCGCGATCCCGGATATCCAGCTTTACAAAGCGGAAATTCGGCTTGTCCATTACATCCTTTAATGTAGAAAGATTTCCTGCGTAGGTCAGAGAATCCAGACAGATGATCCGGTCTTCCGGATGCCTGTCCAGTTCATAGAATACGAAATTACTTCCAATAAAGCCTGCGCCGCCTGTTACAATAATGGTCATTTTCTTACCTCCTGAATGAAAGTGAATCGAACCGCTATCATATTTACGTTCTGATCTTGTGTGAACATACTATAAGGGGTGACGTAACGTCATTGTCAAGCAGTTTTTTCATTATTTTATATTTCATCCACTATCTTTCATGCTGCAACATCTTATATTTCATTCACAAGCTTTAATGCTGCAGCGATATCCTTATCCATATCGTAGTACTGATAGAGTCCCAGACGGCCGCCAAACAGGACATCCTCTTCTCTTTTTGCAAGATCTGCATACTGCTGATACAGGGCATTGTTCTTCTCGTTATT
>JAQXPG010000097.1 GCA_029100405.1 Lachnospiraceae bacterium
CGGAATGCCTATAAGGATGTAGAGAGTCATGCGGAAGATCAGCTGACCCGTCTGTTACCCAAAGACTTGCAGGAAGATTTCTCCGAAATCTTCCATGGAGATCACAGTCCTGAGGACGACTACGTGCGCCATCTGGTCAAAGCTGCTGACAAGATCTCGGCATTGATCAAGTGTATAGAGGAAGAAACCGCCGGAAATACAGAGTTTCGAACCGCCAGACAGACGCTTGAAGAGGCGGTATCCTCCATGCGAAAGGATTATCCGGAAGCAGACGTCTTCTGTAAGGAGTTTTTGCCGGCCTATGGGAAGACTCTGGATGAACTGCTGTCGGACAAGTAAATTTCTCATCCCGGAAAAGGCTTCCGTAAAAATTCTTATTGCAGGGATCCCCAGAATTTCCGCAGGTCCTTTTCACTGGCCCAAAGGGAACCCTGGATCATCGCTGCCTGGCCACCGCCTCTGGCCTTAAAATTCTGACTCAGAAGCTTCTGTAATTCGCGCAGATCTCTGTTTTTTGCACCGGAACCTATGATATAGGAATATTCACCGGACGGATTCTCTTCTTTTGCAGAATGATCCTCAGAAGCCTTCTCTTTTGGAAAGAAGATGGCTGAGATACCGCTGTGATCTGTCATTAATTGATTCACAGACCGGCGGATCTGGTTGGCAGAAGAGATCTCTGTGAATAGAAGCGGATTTCTTTCGGAAGACGGGATCGCCAGGATCCTCTGCTCTAAAAGTTTCCCTTCCGCCTCATTCAAGGAAGCCTGCAGGCGGGCCTTTTCCTCCATCAGATCCTTGACCCGGCCGGCCAGGGAGAGGGCCGGAAGTTTTAAGAGATGGGAGATCTGATCCAACTCCTTCTGCTTAGCCCGATAATCTGCTTCTGCCCGCTCGCCGCAGAGGATGGACAGGCGGACACCGCCCTTATAATTCATAAAGGAAATGACCTTTAAAAGGCCGATCTCCGCTGTACTCCTGACATGGGGCGCACAGCAGGCACAGACATCACAGCCGGGGATGGTAACGATTCGGACCGGGCCGGTAAGTTCCTTCTTGCTTCGGTAATTCATATGGTCCAGCTCTTTTTGATCCGGATAGCGGCATTCGATCGAGACATTCTGGCGAATCCAGTCGTTGGCCTCTATTTCGAGTTTTTCGATATCCGCTGCGGTAAGTTTTCCGTTGTAATCCATGGTGACTTCATTGTCGGATAAATGAAAACCGACATTTTCATAGCCAAAATACTTATGAACCAGTCCGGAGAAGATATGTTCTCCGCTATGATTCTGCATATTGGAGAAGCGGTAATCAAATGAAATGATTCCGTGGACCCTTGTAGCGGGATCGACCTCCTGGGCAAGAACATGGCGAATCACTGCATTATCCGAACCATTTTCATCTATTTGGACATCCAGGACCGGAAGGATCAGGGAGAAGCCAACCATTAGAACCCCTCTGTCACAGGTCTGCCCGCCTTCTTCCGGGAAGAAGAGTGTTTGATCCAGAATGACTTCATAGAAGGCATCCGCTTCGGACAGAAGCCCCGGCGCGGTCTCTAATATAAGAGCTCTTTCTTTCAGCTTTTTTATTCTCTCGGGATCTTTGATTTTCCGGCAGGATATGACTTCGGCATCGAAATCTGAAGCATAGGCATCCCTGTCGTATAACTTGATTGTATTCGTAATCTGTCCTCCTATGGGTAAGCTGTTCTCTGATTGTTCATTTTCTAAATTTCTTGTACAGTATAACAAATAATCAAAGATTTATGATATAATTCAGATTCGCAATATCAATTGTTTTTAGGGTTTTATTATGGCTTTTACAGATATTTTCTTTTTGATGCGTTTTCTGCCGGTCTTTCTGATCGTTTATTATCTCGCACCCAACAAGTATAAGGATGCCATCCTCTTTATCGGTTCTATTGTCTTTTATGGATATGGGGATCGGAGAATGGTTTTCCTCTTATTGGGACTTACCATAGTCAATCACTTTCTTGGCAAGGCTTTGGTCAAGCCGAGAGGAATTTCCATTATAGAAAATGGCAGTGGAGTCGGCTACGAAAAAATCAGCATTCTGCCTGCTGTCAAGAGAAATGAAAATGATGTCAGCCGTAAAGTTTTACTGGCCGTCGCGGTGATAGTGGATGCGGGAGTTCTTACTTTCTTCAAGGTCAGGGCTCTTCGCGTGGCAGGTGCAGGTCTTCCCCTGGGCCTGAGTTTTTACATCTTCAAAATGATTTCTTACCAGGCAGACCTCTATACCGGAAAAATTCGTATCACGCCGAGCTTCTGGCGTACAGCGGCTTATTTCACTATGTTCCCGCAGATTGCGGAGGGCCCGATCATGCGATACAGCGAGGGCGGCTTCGATGATCTGAAAGGACGGAGATATACCTTCTCAAACTTTGAAAGAGGCGTAGAGCAGGCAGTTGCCGGATTGGCGATGAAGATTCTTCTGGCGGACCGGATCGGTATTCTTTGGAATGAGATCTCAAAGATTGGGTTTGAGAGTATCTCGACACCTCTGGCCTGGATGGGAGCCTTTGCTTATACATTCCAGCTCTATTTCGATTTTTGGGGTTATTCCCTGATTGCATCCGGTGTCGGCATGATGCTGGGATTTCCGGAAGTCATCAACTTCGACCATCCCTACGCCGCCAAAAATATCGGGGATTTCTACCGCCGCTGGCATGCAACGCTGGGAAGCTGGTTTCGGGATTATATCTATATTCCCATGGGAGGAAGCCGGACCGCTACATGGAAGATCATTCGAAATCTTCTTGTTGTCTGGGCAATTACCGGTCTCTGGCATGGCGGAACCCTGAATTTTTTGATCTGGGGTCTTGTCCTCGGTCTGATCATTATTCTGGAAAAATTTGTTTTCAAAACAGGGATGAAGAAGTTCCCTCTCTGGGGGCATCTGCATGTTTGGATCCTGATTCCTCTGACCTGGGTGGTTTTTGCAGTCCCGGATCTGAAAGAGCTTCTTATGTATTTCGCCAGACTCTTCCCCTTCTTCCACAAGGGACAGTCTATGGATCCTATGGACTGGGCGATCTATCTGAAACAATACGCTCCTTTCTTTGCGGCAGCTATCGTCCTTTGCATTCCTGCAGTGAGCCAATGGCTTCGGGCGCACAGAAAGAATCCGGCGGTGGTGATCGGCAGCCTGATTCTCTTCTGGATCTCTATCTATTTCTCTGTCACAAGTCAGGGAAATACCTTCATGTATTTCAGTTTTTAATGAAAGAACAGCGATATGTCCAATAAAAATGTTCAAAGAAAACAAGATCATCGATCAGATTTTTGGAAATTTTTGGTCCTGTGTGGAAAAAAGATCCCTCTTTTTTCTCTGATTCTTCTTTCCTGCGTGATTTTATCCATCGTGGGTTTCATTGGTTTACATACCAGGCTGCAACGTTACCGGAAACTGGATTTCGTTAAGGAACCGGTATATTCTGCTTTGATTTTTGACCTGAAAACCAAGAGGAATGGTGGAGAAGAGGCGGCGGCTGCTATCGTCAACTCCGATAGGAACAAAGCAAATGAAATAAAACAAGAGAAAAGACCATCCAAGCAGGAAATGAAAAAAGCTTTGGATGAGAGACTGACCATCCCAAAAGGAGTTTGCAATCCGGTGGTTCCTGCCAAGGATTATGGTGTCGTCGATTCCTCACTCATTGCAGATCCTTCCACGGTTTTTACAACAGACCTGACCGGATATTTTGCGCCGGATGGAACTTACCGTTATCTGAAAAAGGCAAAGAGTGATGATTATTTCAAGGACGCTCTGATGATTGGAGATTCCAGAACGGTCGGACTGTCAATGTGGGGACCTCTGGTTGGAAAAACAAACTTTTTCTGCAAAGAGTCCATGAGTGTATTCGGAGTTACAAGTAAGGAGTTAAATTACAGCGGTGTGGATGGAGAAGCAGGTGCGATGACTTTGGATCAGCTTCTCTCCTCTCACAAATTCCGCAAGGTTTATATTTCCCTTGGGATCAATGAAATGGGATATCCTTTGATGAGATATTACAACGGATATCGGGCATTGATGGAGAAAATTCATGCGGCATGGCCGGATGCGATCATTTATATTGAAGGAAATCTTCATGTCAGTGCGGAAAAATCTCAAACAGATCCGACCTATAATAACACGAATATGGTTATGCGGAATACGGCAATCGCATCTCTGGCGAATGGCCGGGATACCTTCTATATCGATCCCAATACAGAGGTTTGTGATGGAGACGGCAATCTGATTGCAGACTATACTACAGATGGCATTCATCTGAAGGCTGCTTTCTATAAGAAATGGGTCGAGGCACTGGAAAACAATACCATCGACCCGGACCAGGCGGCGAAGACTGCAAAATAAGGCTGCAAAAAAGGCTGCAAAGTAAGGCTGCAAAAAAAGCTGCAAAATAAGGTCGCAAAATAAGCCTGCAAAATAGGGCGCCACCTGGCGATGGTTACAGCTGCTGTTCTGCAATGAGATCCTGTAATTCCTTTGGCGAGAAGGAGTATTCTTTATTGCAGAACTGACATTTCATCTCGATGGGCTTCCCGTCGTCGATCATTTCCTGCAGATCGGACCTTGGAATGGTGAGAAGAGCTTTCTCGATTCTTTCCCTGGAACAGTCGCAGGTATAGGAAACCGGCATCTCGGATAAGACTTCCAGGCCCATGTCACCCAGGATATGCTTAAGGATGTCCTCCGGTTCCATGCCTTTTTCCAGCATTTGGGTGATGGAATGGATCTCTTTCAGACGGGCTTCCAGCTTGTCAATATCAGATTCTTTTGCATCCGGCATGAGCTGGATGATAAAACCACCGGCGTCTTTTACTGTCCAATCGGTATCTACCAGAACGCCGAGACCGACAGAGGACGGGACCTGTTCGCTGACGGCAAAATAATAGGTCAAATCTTCGGCAATCTCTCCGGAAACCAGGTTGATCTGACTGGAATATGGTTCTTTCAAGCCTTCGTCCCGGATCACGGTCAGGGTTCCGGGGCCGACGGATGCGCCGACGTCCAGTTTTCCGGCATATTTCTCCTTCAGAGGGACTTGGTTTACATTTGGAAAGCCCTTGACATGACCCTGGTTATCAGCGGAAACAGTCATACCCTGAATGGGCCCCTGAGAGCGGATGGACAGGGTCAGCCGGTCTCTCTCGTCCTTCATCATGGCGCCCATCATGGTGGCTCCGGTCAAAAGCCGTCCAAGAGCTGCAGTGACATTGGGGGAAGTGTCGTGGGTCTTCTGCATGTCAGATACCATGTGGCTTGTTACTATGGCGAAGGCCCGGATCCGCCCTTCAGCTGCGGTTGCACGGACCATATAATCGCGTTCTCTCATAATATAGATTCCTCCTTGAGGCTTGCATAAATTTTGAAACTAACTATAACACATCGAAAAGGAAGGTGTAAAATAAAAAAGCGGTCTATATTTCCGAAAGGATTGCGTGAAAGAAAAAAGTTGACCGAAAAGGCCATGTGACGCTGCAATATCAAAAATACCTGTTGACAGGGGCGATTCTGCCATGATATAGTGGTACGGCGATGGAAATAGGTCTTTTTTTTATGCCCAAATTTCGGGCATAGCAAACTACGAAATTGGAGGTGGAAGTTGTGCGCACGAAGATAACACTGGAATGCACCGAGTGCAAGCACCGGAATTACAATCTTACCAAAGAGAAACGTCTTCATCCGGAAAGAATGGAATTGAAGAAGTACTGCCCGAACTGCAGAAAGCACACTTTACATAAGGAAACAAAGTAAAGGAGCAGCTGCGATGGCAAAGAATGGTAAGAAGACCTGGGCAGAACGAATTCAGGGACTCAAGATCGAATGGCAGAAGATCGTCTGGCTGGACCGCACAACGGTTGGCAAGCAGACAGCTGCAACTGTCATCGTATCTGTAATTCTGGGGATCATCATTGCCGTTTTGGATATGTTTATCCGCCGCGGTGTTGATGTCCTGGTCAAGTTGTAATGGAGGCATTTGAAGTATGGCAGAGGCAGCATGGTATGTTGTTCACACCTATTCCGGATATGAGAATAAGGTAAAGGCAAATATCGAGAAAGCAATAGAGAATCGGCACCTTGAGGATCAGATCTTTGAAGTCCGTATTCCTATGATCGATACCATGGAACTGAAAAACGGAGCCAGAAAACAGGTGTCCCACAAGATGTTCCCGGGTTACGTTCTTGTCAATATGGTCATGAACGATGACACCTGGTATGTCGTCAGAAATACCAGAGGTGTTACCGGTTTCGTCGGCCCCGGATCCAAACCGGTGCCCCTTACCGAAGCCGAGATGCGGCCTCTTGGTATCAAACAGGAAGACATCGAGGTTGATTTCGAGGTTGGTGATCTGATCACAGTCATCGGCGGCCCTTGGAAGGATACCGTTGGTAAGATCATGGATATGAATCCGACCAAGCAGACCGTAACGATCAACGTAGAGCTTTTCGATCGGGAAACACCGGTTGAGATCAGCTTCACAGATGTCGAGAAAATGAAATAAGGAGGAAATTTCCAATGGCAAAGAAGATTGAAGGCTATATCAAGCTGCAGATCCAGGCCGGAAAAGCTACACCAGCACCGCCTGTCGGACCTGCTCTTGGTCAGCATGGCGTTAATATCGTTGAGTTCACAAAGGCATTCAACGCAAAGACAGCTCAGATGGGAGACACAGTCGTTCCTGTAATCATTACAGTTTATACCGACCGTTCCTTCACATTTGTAACCAAGACTCCCCCTGCTGCAGTTCTTCTGAAGAAGGCAGCAAATATCCAGCACGGATCAGGTGAGCCGAACAAGAACAAGGTTGCTAAGGTAACCAAGGATCAGATCAAGGAAATCGCTGAGACCAAGATGCCGGATCTGAACGCAGCAACCGTTGAAGCAGCAATGAGTATGATCGCTGGAACAGCACGTTCCATGGGAATCGAAGTCGTAGACTAAACGACCAATCATTGACGTGGGAGGGCGGCGCTGATATTCCTACAGCGGCCATCGCACACCCGACCGAACCACAGGAGGAAATTTAATGAAACACGGAAAGAAATACATGGACGCCGTAAAGGCGTACGACAAGACCGTTCTCTATGATCCTGCAGACGCAGTCAGCCAGGTCAAGAAGAACGCAAATGCTAAGTTTGACGAAACAATCGAAGTTCACATCCGTACCGGTTGTGACAGCCGTCACGCAGATCAGCAGATCCGTGGCGCTGTTGTTCTTCCTCACGGAACCGGTAAGACCGTTCGTGTTCTGGTATTTGCTAAGGGACCGAAGGCTGATGAAGCACAGGCTGCAGGCGCTGATTACGTAGGCGCAGAAGACCTGATCCCGAAGATCCAGAATGACGGCTGGCTTGACTTTGACGTCGTTGTAGCTACCCCGGATATGATGGGTGTTGTAGGACGTCTGGGCCGTGTCCTTGGACCGAAGGGCTTAATGCCGAATCCCAAGGCAGGAACCGTAACCATGGATGTCACCAAGGCAATCCAGGATATCAAAGCCGGTAAGATCGAGTATCGTCTGGACAAGGCAAATATCATCCATGTGCCGATTGGAAAAGCTTCTTTCACAGAAGACCAGTTACTTGACAACTTCCAGACCTTAATGAATGCCGTTAACAAGGCTCGCCCTTCCACAGTAAAGGGAACCTATCTGAAGAACATCACCCTGGCTCCGACCATGGGCCCTGGTGTTCGGGTAAATCCTCTGAAGACAGTTCAGACTGTTGCAGAGTGATGAAGATGGATCCGGGCGCCGTGAGGCGCCGGAATCTATCCGAGATCATGTTGACAGCAAAAATAAATCGTGCTATAGTACTATAGCAAATGCCGAAGACAGCAGGTGTCAATAGACATAACGCATGCTACCTGCCGAGGGATGAGTACATTTATGAAATGTAGACCTCTCTGTCATCGTGCAGAGAGGTTTTTCTATACTTATCCGATTCGGGAAAAATACGATAAGGAGGTAAAATTCGTGGCAAAGGTTGAATTAAAAGCACCTATCGTAGAAGAGATCTCCAAGAGCGTTGAGGGAGCACAGTCCGTAGTTGTAGTTGACTACCGTGGACTTACTGTTTCTGAAGATACCGCTCTTCGTAAGGCTCTTCGCGCAGAAGGTGTAACTTACAAGGTTTACAAGAATACTATGATGACCAGGGCCTTCGAAGGAACTGAATTCGAAAGCCTGAAGCCTCTTCTTGAAGGACCGAACGCAATCGCAATTTCTAAGGACGATGCAACTGCTCCCGCAAGAGTTCTTGCAAAGTTTGCTAAGGATGCGAAGGCTCTTGAGCTCAAGGGCGGCGTTGTAGAAGGTAAATATATGGATGAAGCTGCCATCAATGAAATCGCAGCAATCCCGTCCAGAGATGTCCTTCTCGGCAGACTGCTTGGTTCCTTCCAGGCACCTATCACCAACTTCGCTCGCGTTATCAAGCAGATCGCAGAGAAGAATGGCGAAGCAGCAGCAGAGTAATTTATTACAATTATCTGTATTTCAAATTGAAACGGATCGTATCTTATCTTATCTTAGAACGATCGTTTCCTGACAAATTTATTAAATGGAGGAAAAATCAATGGCAAAGTTATCCAATGATGAGATCATCGCAGCAATCAAAGAACTTAGCGTAACTGAACTGAACGACCTGGTAAAGGCTTGTGAGGAAGAGTTCGGCGTATCCGCAGCAGCTGGTGTTGTAGTTGCAGCAGCAGGCGCTGGCGCAGCTCCGGAAGAAGAGAAGACTGAGTTCGACGTAGAGCTGACTGAAGTTGGCCCGAACAAGGTTAAGGTTATCAAGGTTGTTCGTGAAGCAACCGGTCTTGGCCTGAAGGAAGCTAAGGATCTCGTTGACGGTGCTCCGAAGGTTGTTAAGGAGCAGGCTGACAAGGCTACCGCTGATGATCTGAAGGCTAAGCTGGAAGAGCAGGGCGCAAAGGTTACCCTGAAATAATCAGAAGGAACCATAAGAAAAAGGGCTGCGTATGCAGTCCTTTTTTTGTGCGCAAAAAAATACCTTGACAAAAGGCTTGCTTTTCTTGTATTATGTACGTTGCGTTATTGTCGCGGGGTATGCCGTGCGGCAATACGAAGTATGCGCATATTTCAAGAGAATTGCCATACATTTGAAACTTGTGTAGTAATAAATTTAGAATATTACGAGAGGTGGAACGTCAATGGAGAAAAAGAACATGCGGCCGGTGAAGTCCGGTAAGGGCATGCGGATGAGCTTTGCCCGTCACCGGGAAGTTCTCGAAATGCCAAATTTCATCGCAGTTCAGAAGGACTCTTATCAGTGGTTTCTGGATGAGGGTCTGAAGGAGGCTTTCGATGATATCTCCCCGATCACGGACTACAGTGGTCATCTCAGTCTGGAATTCACCGATTTCAAGCTTTGCAAGGAGGATATTAAGTATACGATCCCGGAATGCAAGGCCAGAGATGCTACATATGCGGCTCCTCTGAAGGTGAAGGTACGTCTCTATAATAAAGAGACAGATGAGATCAATGAGCATGAAATCTTCATGGGCGATCTGCCTCTGATGACCGAGACCGGTACTTTTGTAATTAATGGTGCCGAGCGAGTTATCGTCAGCCAGCTGGTCCGTTCTCCCGGAATCTACTATGCCATTGATCATGATAAGGTTGGTAAGCCGCTCTATTCCTGCACTGTTATCCCCAATCGTGGTGCATGGCTGGAATATGAGACTGACTCCAATGATGTCTTCTATGTTCGGGTAGACCGTACCCGTAAGGTTCCGATCACGGTATTTATCCGGTCTCTCGGAATTGGAACGAACCAGGAGATCATTGACCTTTTCGGCGATGAGAAGAAGATTGAAGCATCCTTCACCAAGGATCCGTCCATCATTCCGGAAAAGGCACCGAATGGTTCCTACGAGGGAGGCCTTCTGGAACTCTACAGAAAGATCCGCCCCGGCGAACCTCTTTCCGTAGACAGTGCTGAGACTCTGATCAACGGTATGTTCTTTGACCCCAGACGTTATGATCTGGCTAAGGTGGGACGGTATAAATTTAATAAAAAGCTTGCCCTGAGAAACCGGATCAATCATAAGATTCTTGCTGAGGACGTCATTGATGAGACTACCGGTGAAGTAATTGCGGAAAAGGGCACGAAAGTGGACCGTGAACTGGCCGACAGGATCCAGAATGCTGCGATTCCTTTTGTCTGGATTCAGACAGAAGAGAAGAACGAGAAAGTTCTGTCGAACATGATGGTCGATCTGACTGCATTCGTAGATTGTGATCCCAAGGATCTGGGAATTCACGAACTCGTTTATTATCCGGAGCTGAAGGAACTCATGGACAAGTATACGGATCATGAGGAACTTTTGGATGCGATCCGCCGTGATGTTCATGAACTCGTGCCGAAGCATATTACCAAGGAAGATATCTTCGCTTCTATTAACTATAATATGCATCTGGAATATGGAATCGGTAATAAAGATGATATCGATCATCTTGGTAACCGTCGTATTCGTGCGGTTGGTGAGCTCCTTCAGAACCAGTATCGGATCGGCCTGTCCCGTATGGAGCGTGTTGTCCGTGAGCGGATGACAACTCAGGACATGGAGGGAATCTCTCCTCAGAGCCTGATCAATATCAAGCCTGTTACTGCAGCAGTGAAGGAGTTCTTCGGATCTTCCCAGTTGTCGCAGTTTATGGATCAGAACAACCCTTTGGGAGAGCTGACACATAAGAGACGTCTGTCTGCCCTCGGACCCGGCGGTCTGTCCAGAGATCGTGCAGGATTCGAAGTACGAGATGTCCACTATACCCATTACGGACGTATGTGCCCCATTGAGACTCCCGAAGGACCGAACATCGGTCTGATTAACTCTCTGGCAAGCTTTGCCCGTATTAATGAGTACGGTTTTGTAGAAGCACCTTATCGAAAGATCGATAAGAGCGATCCTGAGAACCCTCGGGTTACAACAGAAGTTGTCTATATGACAGCAGATGAAGAGGATAACTACCATGTAGCACAGGCATCTGCACCTTTGGATGAAGACGGACACTTCATTCAGGATACCGTCTCCGGTAGATTCAGAGAAGAGACTGCGTCCTATGATAAGAACATGTTTGATTACATGGATGTGTCTCCTCGAATGGTCTTCTCGGTTGCGACTGCCCTGGTTCCTTTCCTGCAGAACGATGACCCGACCCGTGCACTGATGGGATCCAACATGCAGCGTCAGGCCGTTCCTCTTCTGACTACAGAGGCTCCTGTGATCGGTACCGGTATGGAACCGAAGACAGCAGTAGACTCCGGTGTCTGCGTGATTGCAAAACGCGCCGGTGTCGTTGAGCGTTCCGAGTCTAACCGTATTGTTGTAAGGACGGATGACGGTGAGCGTGATGAGTATATCCTGACCAAGTTTGAGCGTTCGAACCAGTCCAACTGCTACAATCAGCGCCCGATCGTGTTCAAGGGCGACCATGTAGAGAAGGGCGAGGTGATTGCAGACGGGCCATCTACTTCAAACGGAGAACTGGCTCTCGGTAAGAACCCGCTGATCGGTTTCATGGAGTGGGAAGGATATAACTACGAGGATGCGGTCCTTCTTTCCGAAAACATGGTCAAGTATGATGTCTATACTTCCATTCATCTGGAGGAATTTGAGATCGAGGCCAGAGATACCAAGCTCGGACCGGAAGAGATCACGCGTGATGTTGCCGGTGTCGGCGATGATGCCCTGAAGAATCTGGATGAAAACGGTATTATCCGGATCGGCGCAGAAGTTCGTGCCGGTGATATCCTGGTTGGTAAGGTCACCCCGAAGGGAGAAACTGAGCTGACTGCGGAAGAACGTCTTCTTCGCGCTATCTTCGGCGAGAAGGCAAGAGAGGTTCGTGATACTTCCCTGAAGGTTCCTCACGGTGAATACGGTATCGTTGTAGATGCTAAGATCTTCACTGCAGAAAATGGTGATGAGCTGCCTCCCGGAGTCAGAAAGGCCGTTCGGATCTACATTGCTCAGAAGAGAAAGATCTCTGTCGGTGATAAGATGGCCGGTCGTCATGGTAACAAGGGTGTCGTTTCCCGCGTGCTTCCGGTAGAGGATATGCCTTTCCTTCCGAATGGCCGTCCTCTGGATATCGTTCTGAACCCTCTGGGTGTGCCTTCCCGAATGAATATCGGACAGGTCCTGGAGATTCACCTTTCACTTGCTGCAAAGGTCCTTGGCTTTAATATTGAGACACCTGTATTTAACGGTGCAGACGAGAAGGATATCGGTGACCTTCTGGAGATGGCCAATGATTATGTCAATACTCCGCTGGAGGACTTTGAAGCTAAATACAAGGATATTGTTGAGCCTGAAGTTATGCAGTACCTGATCGATCATCAGGAGCATAGAAAACTCTGGGCAGGCGTTCCGATTCGAAGAGACGGTAAAGTCCAGCTTCGTGACGGACGTACCGGAGAGAATTTCGACGGTCCTGTTACCATCGGACACATGCAGTATCTGAAGCTGCATCATCTGGTAGATGATAAGATCCATGCACGTTCGACCGGTCCTTATTCTCTGGTAACCCAGCAGCCGCTCGGCGGTAAAGCCCAGTTCGGCGGTCAGCGTTTCGGAGAGATGGAAGTCTGGGCCCTCGAGGCATACGGCGCTGCATATACCCTGCAGGAGATCCTGACTGTGAAGTCGGATGATGTTGTCGGACGTGTCAAGACCTATGAAGCAATCATTAAGGGCGAGAACATTCCGAAGCCGGGCATTCCGGAATCCTTCAAGGTTATGCTGAAGGAGCTGCAGGCTCTGGCACTGGATATCACTCTTCTGGATGAGGATGGAAAAGAAGTTCATCTGAAGGAAACCAGCGAGTATGGAAATACCAATATCAATTCCATCATTGCCGGATCCGACCGTGAAGAGAAGAAGTCGGAAGATTATTCTGCTTTTGAAAGCAGTGAAGACTTCGCAAAGAATGGCTTTACCCAGCAGGAATACAATGACGAGACCGGAGATTTTGTAAATATTGAGGATGATGCAGATGCTGATTTTGATGCGGATGCATTTGACGATAATGATGAAGACTAAGGGAAGGGAGATTCACTGATGCCAGACATGAATGAAAAAGAAGTGAATGAAGGCGTAACCTTTGACTCCATTCGAATCGGGCTTGCTTCCCCGGAAAAGATTCGTGAGTGGTCTCATGGTGAAGTAAAAAAACCTGAGACGATCAACTATCGTACGCTGAAGCCGGAAAAAGACGGCCTCTTCTGCGAGAAAATTTTCGGACCTACCAAGGATTATGAGTGTCACTGCGGTAAGTATAAGAAGATTCGTTATAAGGGCGTTGTCTGCGACCGGTGTGGCGTTGAGGTCACCAAGTCTTCGGTACGTCGTGAACGGATGGGACATATCGAGCTTGCTGCTCCTGTGTCTCACATCTGGTACTTCAAGGGGATCCCTTCCCGCATGGGACTGATCCTTGATATCTCTCCTCGTACTCTGGAGAGAGTTCTATATTTCGCAAACTATATCGTCCTTGATCCGGGTGATACCCCTCTGGCTTACAAGCAGGTACTGTCTGAGACAGAGTATGCAGAATATAAGAACCAGTATGGTGATGCTTTCCGTGCAGGCATGGGAGCTGAGGCAATTCAGGAACTTCTTCAGGCCATTGACCTGGAGAAGGATTCCGCAGAATTGAAGGAAGAACTGAAAGATGCCAACGGCCAGAAGCGTGCTCGTATTATCAAGCGTCTGGACGTTGTTGAGGCTTTCCGTCTGTCCGGGCAGAAGCCGGAATGGATGATCCTGACGGTTATCCCGGTCATTCCTCCGGATCTTCGTCCTATGGTTCAGCTGGACGGTGGCCGTTTCGCTACTTCCGATCTGAATGATCTCTATCGCCGTATCATTAACAGAAATAATCGTCTGAGAAGGCTTCTGGAGCTTCATGCTCCCGATATCATTGTCAGAAATGAGAAGCGTATGCTGCAGGAGGCAGTTGACGCCCTGATCGATAACGGCCGTCGTGGTCGTCCGGTCACAGGACCCGGAAACCGTCCTTTGAAGTCTCTTTCTGATATGCTGAAGGGAAAGAACGGACGTTTCCGTCAGAACCTTCTTGGTAAGCGAGTTGACTATAGTGGACGTTCCGTAATTGTCGTTGGACCGGATCTTAAGATCTTCCAGTGCGGACTTCCTAAGGAAATGGCTCTGGAGCTCTTCAAACCTTTTGTTATGAAGGAACTGGTTCAGCAGGGACTGGCTCACAATATCAAGAGCGCCAAGAAGATGGTGGATCGTGCAACCTCCAATGACGTCTGGAACGTGCTTGAGGATGTCATTAAGGAGCATCCGGTTATGCTGAACCGTGCTCCTACCCTGCACAGACTTGGTATTCAGGCATTCGAACCGATCCTGGTAGAAGGAAAGGCCATCCGCCTGCATCCTCTTGCCTGCATGGCCTTCAATGCCGACTTCGATGGAGACCAGATGGCTGCCCATCTGCCTCTGACACAGGAAGCTCAGGCGGAGTGCCGCTTTATGCTTCTTTCTCCGAACAACCTGCTGAAGCCTTCAGACGGCGGTGTTGTTGCCGTTCCTTCTCAGGATATGGTACTGGGCTGCTACTACATCACCCAGCAGCGTGATGGCGAGCCGGGTGAAGGCAAGGTCTTCAAGGATATGGCAGAAGCTATTATGGCTTATCAAAACCATATCATCAGCCTGCAGTCTAAGATCAAGGTACGTCGGTCCAAGAAGATGGAAGACGGTTCCGTTCGTTATGGTATCATTGATACCTCTCTTGGCCGTCTGATCTTCAATGAGAAGATACCTCAGGATCTGGGCTTTGTTGACCGCAGCAAGCCGGAAAATGAGTTCAAGCTTGAGATTGACTTCCTTGTTAAGAAGAAGGATCTTAAAAATATTCTGGAACATGTCATCAATATCCATGGCGCAACCAAGACCGCTGAGGTCCTGGACTATGTCAAGGCAATGGGTTACAAGTACTCGACATTGGGTGCCATGACCGTATCCGTTGCAGATATGACCGTTCCTGCAAGCAAGCCGGTTCTTCTGGCAGAGGCTGAAAAGAAGGTTGCTAAGATCAATCGGAAATACAAGAGAGGTCTCTTGACCGAGGAAGGCCGTTACAAGGAAGTTATCGAGACCTGGAAAGATACCGATAACCAGCTGACAAAGGACCTTCTGGATGGCTTGGATCAGTACAATAACATCTTCATGTTTGCAGATTCCGGAGCCCGAGGCTCAGATAAGCAGATAAAGCAGCTGGCCGGTATGCGAGGCCTGATGGCGGATACATCCGGAAGAACCATCGAGCTGCCGATCAAGTCCAACTTCCGTGAAGGTCTGGACGTACTGGAGTATTTCATGTCTGCTCATGGTGCTCGTAAGGGTCTGTCTGATACCGCACTCCGTACTGCCGACTCCGGTTACCTGACCCGACGTCTGGTTGACGTTTCCCAGGAGCTGATCGTTCGTGAGAACGACTGCATGGAAGGTCGGAACGGTGAGATCCCCGGCATGTATGTCGAGGCATTCAAAGATGGAGATGAAGTGATCGAAACGCTGGAAGAGCGTATTACAGGCCGTTTCTCCTGCTACGACATTAAAGACGCCGCAGGAAATACGATTGTGAAGGCAGATCACATGATCACGAGAAGCCGTGCAAAGCGGATCGTGAATGAAGGTGTTGATGACAAGGGCGAGAAGATTACCCGCGTAAAGATTCGTACCGTACTGACCTGTAAGAGTCAGGACGGCATCTGTGCAAAGTGCTACGGCATGAACCTGGCAACCGGTCAGCCGGTTCAGGCAGGTGAGGCTGTTGGTATCATTGCAGCACAGTCCATCGGTGAGCCTGGTACACAGCTTACGATGAGAACCTTCCATACCGGTGGTGTTGCAGGTTCCGATATTACACAGGGTCTTCCCCGTGTCGAGGAGCTGTTCGAGGCCAGAAAACCGAAGGGACTTGCCATCATCACGGAGATCTCCGGACGTGTTGAGATCACGGATGTCAAGAAGGCGAAGGAAGCAACGATTACAAATGAAGAGACCGGTGAGGTCAAGAAGTATTTGATTCCTTTCGGATCTCATATTAAGGTAGCGGACGGTGAAGTCCTCTCTGCAGGCGATCCTTTAACCGAAGGATCTGTAAACCCCCACGATCTTCTTCGTGTTCTCGGTGTACGTGCCGTACAGGATTATCTCCTTCGTGAGGTACTTCGTGTATATCGTCTTCAGGGTGTTGATATCAACGATAAGCACGTTGAGGTTATCATCCACCAGATGCTGAAGCGGGTTCGTGTAGAGAAACAGGGCGATTCCGATCTCCTGCCGGGTGCATTGATCAGCTGGCGTGAGCTGGATGAGATCAATGAAAAGCTTGAGGCTCAGGGCAAGGAACCTGCAGAAGCTACGCAGGAACTCCTTGGTATTACCAAGGCTGCGCTTGCAACCGACTCCTTCCTGTCTGCGGCATCCTTCCAGGAGACCACCAAGGTCCTGACAGATGCAGCGATCAAGGGTAAGGTCGATCCGCTTACCGGTATTAAGGAAAATGTCATCATCGGTCAGCTGATTCCTGCCGGAACAGGTATGAAGCAGTACCGTGACATCGGGCTGTCGACCGACTATAATGATGCGATCCGCCGTAAGGTCAGAGCTGCGAATGAGGAAGCCGAGAAACGCGCCGAGCACAATGAATCTAAGGACGGAGGCCAGGATAAAAAGGAAGGCACTGAGGAAACTCAGACCGAGACAACAGAAGAGTAAGTTCCTGATATCCGTCAATTAAAACAGAGCCGCCGGGAAGCAGAGATCCTTTCTTTCGTTAGGAGATATCATGCTTTCCGGCGGTTTTTGTGTTGACAAATCGAAAAGCTGTCGATATAATACTTAGGCGTGCGTAAATTGTTGACGATAAAAATCGCCTATTATGCACAAGCACAAATAATCACAGGAGGTGAAAATAATGCCAACATTTAACCAGTTAGTAAGAAAGGGTAGACAGACATCCCAGAAGAAGTCCAAGTCTCCGGCTCTGCAGAGCGGTTTCAACTCTCTGACCAAGAGACCTATCAAGACATCTTCCCCGCAGAAGCGTGGTGTCTGCACATCTGTAAAGACTGCTACCCCGAAGAAGCCTAACTCTGCTCTTCGTAAGATTGCCAGAGTACGTCTTTCCAACGGTATCGAGGTTACATCCTATATCCCGGGCGAAGGCCACAATCTGCAGGAGCACAGCGTTGTAATGATTCGTGGCGGCCGTGTTAAGGATCTTCCCGGTACACGTTACCACATCATTCGTGGAACTCTGGATACGGCAGGTGTTGCTGACCGTAAGCAGGCTCGTTCCAAGTACGGCGTTAAGAGACCGAAAGCTTCCAAGTAATTCGGTTCCTGCAAAAGCAGACTGGAAGCAACTATACTCAGAATAAGGTTAGTGTTGAGATTTATTTTCCCTTTTTGAAAATACGTTTCGCACGAACACCGTAAAGTGAGTACCAATGAATTAATCCAATGATTAAGGAGGGAAGTAACGTGCCACGTAAAGGACATACTCAGAAAAGAGACGTACTGGCAGATCCCATCTACAACAGCAAGGTTGTAACCAAGCTGATCAAC
>JAQXPG010000098.1 GCA_029100405.1 Lachnospiraceae bacterium
TCGTCAGCCCGTGAGCCAGGATCGGAAGGATAATCTTCCCTTTCCATAGATAGAGAAGAGCCAGTCCGATGCCAAGCAATGCTGCATAAACAAATTGTACCACATTGAAATGCATTGCACCAAAAAGAAGGGAAGAAATAAGGACTGCAGGGATCCTTCCGAAAAAACGATCCATCTGTCCTGCAATGATACCGCGATAGAGGATCTCTTCCAGGATCGGTGTCAGAACAGCCGATGTCAGGACCTTCATCCAGAAGGGCCCGTTTGTTAAGGCCCGGTTGGCTTCTTGAAAGGAGGGATCCCCGAGGAGGCCGAGTCTGGTGCAGGCCCAGTTATAGAGGAGGGCGAAGGCGACGACTCCTCCGATTGCCAAGACTTCCAATGGAAGATCCGACAGGGAATATTTCACAGGAAGTTTTCCGACTTTACCATAGGCCCAGATCATGAAAGGAAGCGTAATGAGTCCGGCCAGGAAGATGCAAAAGAGATAGCCTGGGCTTTTCCGGAAAAAAAGAAGGAAAAACTGAATGCTTAAATTATAAAGCACAAAATATAAAAGCAGAGGCAGAAGGATGGAGGAAAGCCTGCTCTTTAATTTATTTTTATCTTCGTATTTCATATTCAAATCGTTTACCGCTTCACACCCCGGCTGTCCCTGCTCTGTATCCGCAGCCGGTCCAGATGGACATCCTCTTCTTTTTCCGTTTGAATGGCAAGGCTTTCCCCATCATGCAAATAATAGGCTTCTTTCAGTTTTTCATTCTTTCCGACTTTCATCCCACGGACGCCGATGGCATTTTTCTTTTTCTCCGGAACCTCGGACACAAGCATACGGAGAAAATAATCCTTATCCGAACGAAGTACCAGGGTATCCTTTTCTCCATCGATAACAGAAACCATAAGTAACTTGTCAGAATCAGAAAGTTTTCCTGCCAGAGAAGCCTTTCTGGTCACATCGAAAAGAGCCCCATCCACCTGCTTTATCATACCGGATTCTGTGACAAAGAGAAGTTTCCTGTTCCGGATATGCTCCATGGTCGTCAGGAGACAGATATTCTCCCTGGTAGAATCAAAATTAGACAGATTGTCCAGAGGCTGGCCCTTATCCCGGAATTTTCCCATCGGAAGATCCAGAACCTTTATAGAATACAGTTGTCCCATGTCGGTAAAGAGTAAGAGTTTATCGGTATTCTTACAGAAGAGGACCTGCTTGGACTCTTCGTCAGCTGCTGCCTTATTCCTCTCATAGGTTGGCATATCGATCACTCTGCCATAGGCAAAACGATCGATTAAGATCGCAACATCGATTTCTTCGAGAGGCTTCTCTTCTACGACAGCCTCTTCTACATTATCGATCACAGTTCTTCGGTCGCGGCCGAATTCTCTGGCTGTGGTCTTCAGATCCTTGATGATGACTTCTGCCATTTTAGACTTATTGTCCAAAATGCCTCGATAGGTCTTAATATGGGCCAGGGTCTCATCATATTCCCTTTTCAACTGGTCCAGTTCCAGACCAATCAGGCGGTAGAGACGCATCTGTAAGATGGCATCGGCCTGTTTTTCTGTAAAATGAAGACCGGCGGCATCTTTTTCAGACTGATCGGACTTAAAGCGGATGCCCTCGGTCTTGCCTTCGACCAGACAGGCTTTGGCCATTTTCATATCCTTGGATCCACGAAGGATCTCAATGATCAGATCAATGACATCCACAGCCTTGATCAAACCTTCCTGGATCTCCTTTTTATCCAGTTCCTTATTCAGAAGATAGTTATATTTCCGGGTGCATACCTCGTACTGGAAATCCACATGGTGCCGGATCAAGGGAACAATGCCCATGGTCTCCGGCTTGCCATCGACAACAGCCAGCATATTGACGCCAAAGGTATCTTCCAGCCGGGTCTTCTTATAGAGAAGGTTTAAGATGTTATTGGCATCTGCCCCCTTCTTCAATTCGATCACGATCCGGATGCCCTCTTTTGACGACTGGTTAGAAATATCGGTGATGTCATTCGTGACATGGTTTTCTACCAGTGCGTAGACTTCATTTAAGAATTTCCCGATATTGGCACCGATCATGGGATAAGGGATCTCTGTGATGATAATATTTTCCTTTCCCCCTTTGGCAGACTCGATATGGGCCTTGCCGCGGATCTTGATCTTACCCTCACCGGTCGAATAGATCTGTAAGAGATCATCTTTATTGGTCACGATACCGCCGGTCGGAAAGTCCGGTCCCTGGATGATCGACATCATTTCAGCGGTATTCATGGTCGGCTTTTTCATATAGGCAATAACGCCTTCTACGACCTCCCTTAAATTATGGGGCGGGATGGATGTTGCCATGCCGACAGCGATCCCCTCCGCTCCATTGATCAAAAGGTTAGGGATCCGAACCGGAAGGACCTCCGGCTCCTTTTCGGTCTCGTCAAAATTCGGGATGAAATTAACGACATCCTTATCAAGATCAGAAAGATAACAGTCCTGACTGACCTTCGAAAGCCGGGCCTCGGTATAACGCATGGCTGCGGCACCGTCACCTTCGATGGAGCCGAAATTCCCATGTCCGTCAACCAGAGGAAGCTCTTTCTTGAAGCCCTGGGCCATCACAACCAGGGCTTCATAAATCGAAGAATCTCCATGCGGATGATACTTACCCATGGTATCTCCAACGATACGGGCCGATTTTCGATAGGGCTTGTCATAACGAATACCAAGCTCATACATATCATAGAGCGTTCTTCTCTGCACCGGTTTCAGGCCGTCCCGGACATCCGGAAGGGCACGCGAGATAATAACACTCATCGCATAATCAATATAAGATTTCTGCATGATCTCCGAATATTCTGTGGAGATCAGGCGCTCAGGTCTTGCCATATAGTACTCTCCTTGCCTTTAGAAATGTAGACCAATCTTCAGACGTCCAGTTCCGCATCACTGGCATGATCGTGAATGAAGGCCCTCCGGGGAGGAACATCATTTCCCATCAGCATTTCCGTGACATCACTTGCCATCCGTCCGTCTTCGATCAAAACCTTTTTCAGATATCGCCTTTCCGGGTCCAGAGTGGTCTCCCAGAGCTGCTCCGGATCCATTTCTCCCAGACCTTTATAACGCTGGAGGGTGAATTTCCCGGTGTGTTTCTTCCGATAGGCTGTCAATGCCGCGTCATCATAGAGATACTCTTCTTTTCCTTTGGCAGGCATGGCCTTATAGAGAGGCGGCATAGCGATATAGACATGACCCTGAAGGATCAACTCCGGCATAAAGCGATAAAAGAGGGTCAAAAGCAGGGTCGAAATATGAGCACCATCGACATCGGCATCCGCCATGATGATGATCTTGTCATAGCGGAGTTTTGTGATATCAAAGTCATTTCCGTATCCCTCGGAAAAGCCACATCCGAAGGCATTGATCATGGTCTTGATCTCAGCATTCTTTAAAACCTTATCGATCGAAGCTTTTTCTACATTCAAAATCTTACCGCGAATCGGCATGATTGCCTGATACATCCGATTTCTGGCCATCTTGGCAGAACCGCCGGCGGAATCTCCCTCGACAATGAAGATCTCGCACTTGGATGCATCCCTGCTCTCACAGTTTGCCAGCTTTCCGTTCTGATCGAAGGAAAACTTCTGCTTGGTCAAGAGATTGGTCTTGGCCCGCTCCTCCGTTTTTCGGATCTTGGCGGCTTTCTCGGCACAGGAAATGACAGCCTTTAAGACTTCAAGATTACGATCGAAATAAAGCTGGATCTCGGTTCCCGTAATGGAGGAAACCGCCTTGGCAGCATCCTGATTGTCCAGCTTGGTCTTCGTTTGTCCCTCAAAACGGGGATCCGGATGCTTGATGGAAATGACCGCTGTCATGCCGTTTCTCACATCGGTGCCGGTGAAGTTCGGGTCCTTATCCTTTAAGATGCCGAGCTCTCTGGCATAGGAATTGATGACCGTTGTAAAAATAGTCTTAAAACCGGTGATATGGGTGCCTCCCTCAGTATTGTAGATATTGTTACAGAAACCGAGGATATTCTCGTGGAATTCATTGACATACTGAAAAGCCACGGAAACCTGGACACCGTCCTGCTCTCCGCTGAAGGAAATAACAGGCGTCAGAGCCTCGTTATTGGCATCCAGCTCACGGACAAAGCCGCTGATTCCATCCGGTTCATGGAAGGTCTCCTCGTCCGGCTCCTCTTTTCGCATATCACAGAAATGAATGGTCAGATTTGGATTGAGATAAGCCGTCTGCTGGAGGCGGTTTTTCACTTCCTCCTCGTTGAAATTGGTCTTCTCGAAGATCTGGGGATCCGGCAGGAAGTTGATCTTGGTTCCGGTTTCCTTTGTGCTTTTTAGGATGGGTAAGGTCTTATCCTTTAAGAGGGGAAGTGTCGCCTTGCCCCGCTCGAAGTGATCGTGAAATGTAGCCCCGTCTCTTGAGATCTCCACATCCATATAAACGGAAAGCGCATTTACAACCGAAGAGCCGACGCCATGCAGGCCGCCGGAAGTCTTATAAGCATTATTGTCGAACTTACCGCCCGCATGAAGGGTGGTGAAAACAACACGCTCTGCCGGGATCCCGAATTTGTGGTTGGCAACCGGTATGCCCCGGCCGTTATCCTTCACGGTACAGGAGCCGTCCTTCTCCAAGGTGACATCGATGGTATCGCAGAATCCTGCCAGATGCTCATCGACGGAATTGTCTACGATCTCATAGATCAGATGATTCAAACCCTTCCTGGAGGTAGAACCGATATACATACCGGGGCGCTTCCGGACTGCTTCTAATCCCTCAAGGACAGTAATATTACTATCATCGTAATTATCTTTTGCCATAAAAAATCATTTCTGCTGCAGATACCAAAACTGATTTAAAAATCAGGCAGCATTCTCCTTTATTCAAATTTGATCCGCGTGACTGATTTCAGTTCCCCGTATCCTTTTCAGCTACGGGAACCAATCAACCAATCAATCAATCACACAATCGATCACTAATTATAGCGAATCTAAAAGCAGGATGCAAACATAGGTTTGCATCCTGCTTGGAAAGGCTTCTGATCTGAAAGATGATCAAAGCTTGGCATAGCCATAGCCGTTCACGATCGCATCTACCGGGATCTTCTTTTTACACATAGGGCAATCCTGTGCCGGATAGGTCTGGTAGCCGGGGATATCATCCGGTGTAAAGAGGCTGTAACATTCCTTTTGATCCACCTTGTTCATAGTAGAGAAAATGGCAGCGATACCGACATTCAGGCCACCATAGTAACGAATACATTCCATAGCCCGTCTTTCTGTTCCTCCGGTCGAGATATTATCAACCAAAAGAAGAACATATTTTCCCTCAATGGCCAGACGGTTATTTTGTCGGAACATAAACTGATGAAGAGAATTTTCCTCCGGAGTAACGACATACATCGTCTCATGCTTATTGGTCATCTGGAAATTCGACCGTTCCAGCTCATCGGCAAGGAAACCACCCAAAAGCTCGGTTCCATCCAGGCAGACAATGGTATCTACCGTATAAACATGATTCTGAAGATGCTGCCTTAAGGCCTTTGCCGCTTCCTGGGCTTCTCTGACTCTGACTTTGATTCGCGTGATATCAATATAGAAATTCGTGTGAGAAGCGCCTGCTGCAAAGTGCCCCGGTGCTGCATTGATCGTAATCTGGGGATCATGCTTTGCATAGAATTTGGTGATTCTGCTTTCCATATCATTTGCCATAAAATTACCCCCTTTACCATTTTAAGCAAAGATTTCAGTCATCGATCAACCGATTCCTCTTTCTGTCGGAAAATCTGTTTTTATTTTACACCAGTTGAGCCAAAGCCGCCACGAGATTTATTGTTCAAATGCTCGGTTTCTTCAAAAGTGATCTTGGGCTGATGCTCGAGGATTCGAAACTGACCGATTCTGTCATTGACATGAAGTTCACAGTCTCTGGTCGCATAAACCGGCATACGAATAATATCATCATCCCCGCAATAGGATTCATCGACAATGCCCATGGCATTGGTCTGAATCAGACCGAAATTTTTGAAGGTAGAGCTTCTTGCTACGATCAGCATTTCATAGCCCTTGGGAAGTTCTACGGAAATTCCCATATCTACGAGATGGAAATCTCCCTTTTTCAGCTTGATATTCTCAGCAACTCGAAGGTCGATCCAGTCGGACTTCCCGTCGATATAAGTCAATTTCTCGATCTCTTTATTGTGATACTTGATCCGGATCGTCTTTTCCTGCATGTCCTATCCCTTTCATTTTTTCTTAGTGAATCTTAGTGAAATGAAGTCAAACAAAACGAAGCCTTTCATCCTCTTTTTTCTTGTCTCTGGTCATCAGAGAAAGCACGGCTTCCCGGGCATCCTTGCCGTCAAAAAGAACATGATTGACTTCCGTAATGATCGGAAGCTCCACATCATACTTTTCTCCCAATTTGGCAGCGGCTCTTGCCGAATAAACACCCTCGACAACCATGGCAACACGCTTCATGGCATCTTCTGTCTTCATTCCCTGTCCGATATAGAATCCGGCAAGACGGTTTCTGCTATGACGGCTCTGACAAGTTACGATCAGGTCACCGATCCCGGTCAGCCCGGCAAGAGTCTCCGGCTGTCCGCCACATGCCACAGCCAGGGCTGTGATCTCCTTGATCCCCCGCGTGATCAAAGCAGCCTTGGTATTATCGCCGAAACCAAGGCCATCTGACATTCCGGCCGCAAGAGCAATCACATTTTTCAGAGAGCCGCCGATCTCAATACCAATGACATCCGGACTGGTATAGACACGAAAGGTTTCATTCATGAAGAATTCCTGTGTCATGACAGCAAGATCTCGGTCTTTGGAACCGGCAACAACAGCTGTCGGCATACCGACGGCAACCTCTTCCGCATGACTGGGACCGCTTAAAATGCCGACATTTGCTTCCGGCAGGACCTCTTCGATGATTTCTACCTGGCTGAGAAGGGTCGCTTCTTCGATTCCTTTGGTAACCGTAATGATTCTCTGCCCGGATGAAATATAGGGCTTGATCTTCTCTGCCGTCTCTCTGGTCGCTGTAGATGGAACAGCCATGACCAATAGATCCTTGTCCCATACGGCCCGCTCCAGATCTGCGGTAAAGATCAGTCTGTCCGGAAGGATGACCCCGGGCAGTTTGCTCTCGTTCTTATGACTTTTCTTCAACTCTTCCACCTGGTCGCTTCGGTGAGACCAGAGGGTGACCTGGTGCCCGTTCTGGGATAGAAGAATTGCCAGGGCCGTTCCCCAGGAACCTGCGCCCAATATGGATATTTCAGCCATGTTAACCTCCTGATCGAATT
>JAQXPG010000099.1 GCA_029100405.1 Lachnospiraceae bacterium
TGATAAATTTTGGATTTTAATGCCTTCATAATCATAGGTCTCATGCTGCGATATATTGTCACTTCCGAAATTAAAATTTTTTTTAAGTTTCGCACCTGTGTCCGCAGTTGTATCTGCATTGCCCTGCTTGTCAATGTGAGAAGGCCTTTCGGCCTGTTTCAGATGTATGGGGCAGCATGTGCTGCCCGCATTGGGGATCACGATCTTCAGCATCTTGTGGTAGTCGTGCCCAAAATGGGCACGACTAAAAGCCAGCAAGGCTTCAATTTTGCTTAGGGTCAAAATGACCCAAACCACTTTCGTGTGTTAAAGTAGGGGCTGTGAAATAATCGTAATTCGATTACTTCATGGCCTCTTTTCTCTCTGTTTTGGTATAAAAATGTGGATAATCTCTGCTACAACCGCATAATTCCCCCTTACCCCCATAGACGGAACACCATTCACTTTTATGCAGCTATAGGGATTTTGAGCTGCTTGTTGTGATATTTGTAGAGATTGTGCCCGATACAAACGAGAAATAGTTCGAGCCTTACGGATTTCAGACCTCTTCGTTCGATCCTTTTATATTCCCGGTCGTTTTTCATGATGCCAAATGTACCTTCCGCCTGAATGGTTCTGTTCATTCTCAGCAGGACACCTTGTATGCTTTGCAGATTATCCAGCACCTCCTGATGCATGCTGGTAAGCTCCTGATTTATCCGGATTGTTCTGTTCTTGTCTGTCTTTTTACATTTTGAGGCATAAGGACAGCCTGTGCAGTCTTCACACTGGTAATACTCTTCCTCTCTTCCGTAATTGTTTCCCCTTACATGTGACCTGTACAGGAAATGAAATGCCTTATTATTCGGGCATCTCATAATTCCCTGGTCATCGATTTTGAAATTTAACGCCCGGTAGGGGTCGTTATGATAGTCCCTGTCTTTTGTCTCTTTTTCAAACATCGGGAACTTCATGTATTTTTCCATGCTGTTCTGTTCACAGAAAATGTAATTGTTGTAAGATCCATATCCCGCATCCGCTATCGGATACTTCGGGTAAAAGCCATATATTTCGTTGAACTTCTTCATCAAAGGGATGAAACAGTCCATGTCAGAACGATACTGGCTGATATCTGCTACAGCGATGTATTCGTCTGCAATACCCAGCTGGACATTATACGCAGGAAGCAGCTGATCATTCCCCAAGTAATCCTTCTTGATCCTCATGAATGTTGCATCATGATCTGTCTTGGAATAACTGTTCCTGTCACTCCCGCAGATTGATATCTTTTCGGTGTATTCTCTCAGTTTTACCGCATATGAGAGCATCTGCTGGTAATAACGCTGTTCCGTGGACTTATGATGTCCCTTTCCTGATACAAAACAATCAGGATCGAGTTTCCAGAACTCCTTAAGCCGTTTCAAAATCTGATCCAGATAATCCGGGACATACTCTGTACGTGTTTCTATCCGGAGTTCGCTGTAAAACAGTTCCGTATTGATTTCTTCGATAAGAGAAGTGATTTTGGCATAGAGACGGTACCTGGATTTCTCAGTGGCCTTTTTCCACACCCATGTATACTTGTTGGCGTTCGCCTCAAATTTGGAACCATCAATGTAAACGTGATTCAGATCAACGCCTTCCTCATCGAAGATCTTATGATTGATGTCATCAAAAAGGTTCTCGATCGAGTCATCAAGGATTTCATTGATGAAGTATCCGAATGATCTGTAGGATGGCGTTTGATGATCCATCAGGTACATGTAACGGACGTTGACCTTGCAGTTTTCTTCCAATCCACGCAGAGAAATGTATCCCTGATCCATAAATCCGAAGAGAACAGTTTTCAGCATTCTGACGGGATTGTATCTGACGCGCCCCAGTCTATGTTCGGGGATCTTTTTCAGATACTGCTCAAGATTCATACCTCCAATGAGTTTGTCGAAAGTGAAAACCGGATCGCAGATATCCAGGCAGTCGGAAATAAACATTGGCAAAACGCCCTGATTTATAGTAGGATATGTGGTAGTAGTCGAATTGTTCATTGCACAATAATTCTACCACTAAAAAGAGGAGTTCCACTCAGGAACTCCTCTTTTTCTTTAGGGCTTATTATTTCACAGCCCCTTTTTCGTCAACCGCACGTGATCTCAAGGACGGCTGCAAGGTTACCCCGTTTTCCGGCCAGCGCCCGGTGGGAAAACAGGACACCCGCATTCTCCGCCGTACAGATGTCCGGCACGGAGATATGATCCGGCAAGAGGCCCGCCCGAAGGAAATTTGCCCTGCAGGCTTCC
>JAQXPG010000100.1 GCA_029100405.1 Lachnospiraceae bacterium
GCGATCCACATTCCTGCCAGGCCTGTCGCGCCCAGGATCATACAAAGAATCTTCACACCGATCGCAAAGACGATATTCTCCCATACGATCCGCATACATTTCTTCGAAATGCCAATCGCTGTCCAGACTTTTTTCGGATCATCATCCATAAGAACAATGTCCGCAGCTTCAATCGCCGCATCAGATCCCATCGCACCCATGGCAATGCCGACATCAGCCCGGGAAAGGACCGGTGCATCATTGATCCCGTCTCCGACAAAGGCGACCGCATCTTTCGGATCTTTCCGCTCCTGCATCAGATCTTCAATCTTTTGAACCTTATCCTGAGGAAGAAGTTCCGTATAGACAGAATCCAGGCCGAGATCCCGGCCGACCGCCTCGCCGACTGCCTTTCGATCTCCCGTCAGCATCACCGTTTTCATATGCATGCCATGGAGGAGACCGATTGCTTCACCGGCATGCTCTTTCACTACATCCGAGATCACGATATGACCTGCATAGACGCCGTCGATCGCCACATGGATAATGGTCCCGCTTTGATGGCAATCATGCCAGTCCGCACCGACTGCATCCATCAGTTTACTGTTTCCAACGGAAACCTTCTTTCCATTGACCCTTGCGCTGACGCCACGACCTGCGATCTCTGTGACATCGCTGACTTCGCAGCCGTCTTCCTCGCTTCCATACTTGGCATAAGCAAGACGCAGGGAATTCGCAATCGGATGCGTGGAAAAATGCTCGACATGAGCTGCCAGATGAAGCAGTTCCTTCTCATCCAGAACTTCCGGATGTACTGCCGTTACTTCAAAAACACCCTTGGTCAAGGTTCCGGTCTTATCAAAAACAAAGGTCTTCGTTTCTGAAAGACGCTCCAGATAATTCGACCCCTTGATCAGGACGCCGGCCCTGCTGGCGCCGCCGATCCCGGCAAAGAAGGAAAGGGGAATCGAGATCACAAGAGCGCATGGACAGCTGATCACAAGGAAGATCAGTGCCCGGTAGAGCCATGTGATAAATGTAAACCGACCGGACAAAAGCCAGATCAAAAGACTTGGTACCAGAGCGAGAGCAATTGCCGCATAGACGACGACCGGAGTATAGACGCGGGCAAATTTTGTGATGAAGGCTTCGGAACGGGATTTCCGCGAGGAAGCATCTTCGATCATTTCAAGGATCTTCGAAGCCGTAGATTCACCGAATTCCTTACTGGTTCGAATTTTTAAGAGGCCGGACGTATTGATGCAGCCGCTGATCACATCATCTCCCGGATGAACGGACCTTGGCAGACTTTCACCGGTCAGGGCCGAAGTATCCAGGAGGGAAGTTCCTTCGAATACTTTGCCGTCGATCGGGATCTTCTCTCCCGGCCTTACCGTGATCAGGCTTCCGATTGCAACATCGTCCGGGTCAACCTTGACAAGACCGCCCTTCCCGTCGTCCATATTGGCATAATCCGGCCGGATGTCCATGAGTTCTCCGATATTTTTCCGGCTCTTTCCCACCGCATAGGACTGAAAGAACTCGCCTACCTGATAGAAAAGCATAACAGCGATTGCTTCGATATAATCGCCGTCTTTTTTTAAAACAATGCTTTCATAGACTGCAAGACCCAGAGCTCCAAGCGTTGCTACCGCCATCAGGAAATGCTCATCAAAAGGTTTTTTCTTCCGGATGTTTTTCCAGGCCTTTTGCAGGACATCATATCCTACGATCCAATAGGGAATCTGATAGAGAAGAAAGCGAATCAGGCCATGGACCGGAAGGAAATATAAGACAACCATCAGTGAGGCCGAAACCAGGATCCTGATCAGGTTGATTTTCTGCTTTTTATTCATATGTCTTCCTTTCACCTAAGAAGCGGTTTAATCCAGGATCACTCCATCACTTCCGGAAGCATCAATTTCTTTTTTCAGAATCGGCAGCATCTGATCCGGATCAACGCCGTCTTCATAATCAACCTTCATCTTCAAGGTCATGAAATTAACCACACAATCCTTGACCCCATTTACATTTTTCACTGCCTCTTCCATTTCATTTGCGCAGTTCGCACAATCCACATCGATCTTGTAAGTCTTTTTCATAATCTTTTCTCCTGTGATTTCTGCAAGTATTTTCTTTTCTCCCGAACCTTTTATCCGGGTAACAATTAAACGTTTGTTTAATTGTTACTTAAAATATACTACCGGATCTTCTGGTCGTCAAGTGCTTCTTCGCAGACTCCGGAAGTTTTTTCATTGATTGGATCATACCGTAAAAAAGGGAGTTGAGATTCTACAATGAACCAATAGCCTTTTGGAGTATTTTCTTCTAGTAATCATTATCACAATTTTTAATAAAACTGGCACCCGTCTCTCCTTTCGGAAAGACGGGTGCCGATTGTCATTGTTTCAATGGGTAGTATTTTTCTCACTGGCATGTGGAAATGGTTGAAAAAACTTTCACTCTCCTACTGCCAGATGCTTTACGGTTTCAAATCCTCTTCGAACGGATGGAATAGCAAGAACAACGAGTGTAATTGCAGCTTCCAGTCCAAGGTAAGCTCCATTGTATGCGAGAGAATAAACCACACCACTCTTAAATCCATAGTCACTTGCATACATACCGAAGAAGATCCAGCCAGACAGGAATGCAAAGAAATATCTGCCAAGTACAGCTGCGATATATCCCTTGATCAAGCCATTTCTGGACTTGGAAAAGAGTCCGGAAAGTCCCAGTGCTCCAAAAGCCAGAATATAATCTGTCAACATCTGAGGAAAGCTTAAGATATAAGGATCGATCAGAAGCTGAAGAATACCATAGGCAATGCCTGCCATGATGCCATTGGCTGTACCGAACCAGTAACCGATCAAAGCGATGAAGAGCATGGAAAGGAGGGTGACCGATCCGCCCATCGGCATCTTGATCAGCTTAATATTGGAAGTAAGAAAGCCAAGGGCAATTGCCATTGCGGAAAATGCGATCTGCCTGGCGCTTAATTTCTTCCCGCGATTGAAGATCAGATTTCCCAGAATCAGGATCACAATCATCAAAATAACGAGCAGTGTATAGCCGGCTGTCGTAGGCATAAATGTGCCATCTTCCATTTTCTTAATCAAAATAGACATAAAAAAACCTCCCTAAGTGCACGCACTGAAGGAGATTCCTTGATGACTAGATTCCTTGATGACTAGCTTCCTTTCGCCGGCATTATCCGGATCAAGTAGGTAAGGGTCAGTGGAAATCCATGAGATTCCCACTTCTCAGCGGAATGCGCCCCCAGCGTTAATTAAATTTTACAACCGTTTTCTATCCTATCAATGTGACCACGTTCTGTCAAATTTGCTGTCACATTTGATCCGTGCCATCTGATCCGAATAGCATGTGTCCATCTTATCGCCTCAAACATCTTTCTGTCCAAGAAGAGGTCAATCAGCTATAATAGAAATAGAAATAAACATATCTTGAAATAAATAATAAAAAATAAAAAATAAATAATAAATAATAAATAATAAAGCCTGCCGGAGCGTAACAAGAGCCGGCCCAGAAGGTGAAATCCTATGAAAAATGATAATAAATCAAATACGAACCGCACATCCATTCCCTGCAAAGAGCTGCCCCATCATCATGGCAGCTGCAATGAAGAAATCTTAAATGATCTCCCTACGGAAGATATGATCCAGGCTGTTTCAGAAGCCATGAAGCAGTTGGGGGAACCAACGCGGCTGCGTATCTTCTGGCTTCTTTGCCATGCAGAAGAATGCGTGATCAATATTGCAGCCATCATGGATACCAGCAGTCCTGCCATCTCCCATCATTTAAGACTTCTGAAAAATGCAGGACTCATCGTATCCGAACGGCATGGAAAAGAGATGTATTATAAGGCAGCAGACAGTGAGCTTGCTCAAAAACTGCACCATGTGATTGAAGATATCGGACGGATCTCCTGCCCG
>JAQXPG010000101.1 GCA_029100405.1 Lachnospiraceae bacterium
GATTGAGGAATGCCTTCTTTCGCCAACGGAAGCCGTCCATTTGACATCTGATTTCTCGCTTGATCTTTGCCCCCGGGGATGACAAGTGTTACGCCTGTGAATACCTGGTGATACCTCCCTTCAAGCATTTGGATCATCTGAAATGCTTCATCGTGCGAATGAGGTTTGCCGAGGATCTTTCCATCGCAGGCGACTACTGTATCTGCGCCAAGGACCAGGGCCTGACTTGGATGGAAAACCGGGATAGGGTCTATATTTGTCTCGCTAAGGCCTGAAGTCATGTCTGAAAGAGATGCTTCTATCATATATTCTTCCAGATTTTCTGCCACGTCCATTGCCTTCTGTCGCGAGAGTTCTTCAACGACTAGCGCGGGGTCTGACTCGGTGATCTGTTCTGCGATCCGGCTTTTGATGACGATGGGACGGATCCCGATCTGCTGAAGAAGTTCCAGCCGGCGCGGAGAGCCGGAGGCGAGAATAAGCTGATGATTCATAATAAATAACGACCTTTCCATGAATACGATCCATTCAAATGAGCACAGGCGTTGAAAGCCTGTCCCCCTATTGCAAGCAAATGAACACAGGCGTTGGAAGCCTGCCCCCCTATTGCAAGCGATTCTTGATCAATTCTCTTCGATATTCGCTGGGGGACATATGATATTCTTCGCGGAAGACCCGGTTCATGGTACGCTGGCTGTCAAAACCGGCATTCATGCAGGCTTCGGTGATGGATTGATTGCTCAGCCGAAGGAGATGGACGAAGTCACGGAGCCGGGTCTGGTTCAGATAGTGGTTGAAGTTCATATGGAAAGTCGAGGAGAAGAGCCGGGACAGGGCATAGGGACTGACATAGAGATCCTTTGCCATAGAGGTCAGGGTCACTTCGCTTGTATGATTCCGGGCGATATATTCTACGGTCCGATAGATCAGGTCGTCGCTTCCCATGGAATCCTTTTGAACCAGATAGAACATCGGAAGAATTCTTCCCAGAATGATCTGGAGATAGGAATCCATCAGGACATCATGGTAGACCTGACGGTCATCGAGATTCTCCAGGCAGAGCAGGGCCTGAATGATGTCCTCTGTGATTCTGTTCTTGGGAATGACCGGATTTCTGGCAGAGTAACGCTCCAGGGTATCCCGGAAAGGGGCACAGTGATCGGCCGTTGAATGAATAAAAAGAGCATGTCCATCCTCTCCGGACATATTCTGATAATGATGGATGACCTGGGGAAAAATGAGGGCCAGATCGCCGGCTTCCATATGGAAAAGCTCGGTGCCGCTGCCAATCTCCATGCTTCCGCTGCGAAGATAGACCAACTCCATTGGTTCGTGCAGATGTGGGGGCACGTGCTCAACAGATCTTACATAAACTTCAAAATCCGGTTTATTCTGATAAATCGCATACATGGATCGGAAACGCTCCCTTTCTATTCTGAACCTGTCATCCGTTATGATCTGGCCGTATCTATTGTTTGCCTTCCGGACCTTTCGGATGTCCGGTCGTATCTATTATTTGCCTTCCTGACATTTCGGATGCCCAGTCGTATCTATTATTTGCCTTCCAGACCTTCCTGACGCCAGTCCTATCTGGCCGGTTGCCTTCCAGATCATAACTGATGCCCAGTTTTTGTCGCACCATACTGGCAATTTCAATTCAATGTAAAGCAAAAATAGCACATGCACTTAAAAAATGCAAGATTTGGCCAGTAAACTTTTACTTCTGGCAAGCAGACCATCTATTCACGGGGTATTATATAGACAGTTTCAGGGAACGTTCCCGAAAGAGACGGGATCCCTGAAACATAGTTGTAAAAACCGGTAGCGGATCACTCCCCCTACCATTAAATATAGGACATAAAATCTCATCCCCCCTTTCAGAGATTTGGACTTGTCGTTTGCAAATCAAGTCCTATGTCCACCGTACCGGTTTTTATCTCATATATCCCCTCATATATAGGTGGCGATGTGAATTGTCACCAATTCCCTTTCACAAGCAGAGACCCCCTTCTCTGCTTGTTTTTTTATTTTCCTGATTCTTTCCATAGAACTCCGACCTACCGCCTCGAGGGCGGTGCGCCATCCTTCTCTCTCTGCTATAACTTGTCTCTCGACAGGATCTAAGTACCGCTTCGAGGGCGGTGCGACTTTCTTCTCTGCTTGTTTTTGATTTTGTTGATTATTTCCATAGGATCTCCCCGCGTCAGGTGATAGAATCAGAAAAAAAGAAAGGATTATTTCATGTCATCTATTTATTTCATCAGACATGGCCAGACAGATATGAATGTGCATCATATGCTGCAGGGCCGTACCAATACCCACCTGAATGAGACCGGCCGCAATATGGCAAGAAATGCCGGTAAGTTTTTACGAGAGGCAAATATAAAGCCGGACTGTATCCTGGTTTCTCCCCTCGATCGTGTCAAAGAAACCGTAGAAATAGCAAGCGGAATCGACCGGTCTAAATTTATCGAGGAGCCGCTTCTGATTGAGTTCTGTTTTGGGCCTTATGAAGGCATCGAGGCGAGGAAAATGGCGCCCAACTTTCATCATGATTTCTTCGAAACGCCGGAGAAATGCGTGATGCCGGAAGGAGCGGAGACCTATGAGGAGATCCTGGGCAGGGCGAGAGCCATTCTTATGAAATTGGCAAAGGACTATCCGGATGAGGATCCGCGGACCGTTCTTTGCGGAACTCATGGAGGCATCCTGCATGCGATCCTGACGGTGGCTCAGGGAAAGGAACTTCATAATTTCTGGGATGTGGAAGTAAAGAACTGTGCAGTTTTCAAACTGACCCATCGGCCTGGAACTACCGATTTCAGCCGGCCTCAAGAATACTGGGACATGAAAAACATCTTCCGGGGATTCGGAGACTCTTTTTCCAAACAGGAAGAATAAAAACGATGAAAAACATCTTCCTGGGATTCGGAGATTCTTTTTCTAAACAGGAAGAATAATAAGGATAAAAAACCGTAAAGCAGCGAGACCGTGCGTAAACCTTACAAAAAATGAAAAAAAATACAATTTTTGCTTGCACTCCATGAATAATTATGATATTATCCCTTACATCGGATGGTTAAATATTCATCCGACAGGGAAAAAGAAAAGAGATCCAGCATTTATTCTATGAAAGGATCAGAATTCGGCCGGGCAGTCATTTGCCGGGAACAGAAGAAGGATCCGTTTGGAAAAAGGAAACGATCAGCCGTTGGATGGGAGGTTTGCAAGATGAAGAAAATGAAGAAATTTTTAGGATTAGCGATGGCGATGACTTTGACTTTTGGCATTTTGACCGCCTGCGGTTCGAAATCGGGAAGCAAGGATACCTTGGTAATGGCAACCAATGCGACCTTCCCTCCTTATGAGTCGGTCTCCAATGACAAGATTGTCGGTATTGACGTTGACATTGCAAATGCTATTGCAAAGAAGATGGGCAAGAAGCTGGAGATCAAGGATGTCTCTTTCGACTCCATTATTGCCGGTGTTCAGAATGGCAAGTATGATTTCGGTATGGCAGGCATTACTGTTACACCGGATCGTGAGAAGAATGTTGATTTCACAGATTCTTATACCAAGGCAGTTCAGTCTGTGATCGTAAAAGAAGATTCACCGATTCAGAAGGTTGATGATATCACAAAGAAGAATAAGATCGGCGTTCAGCAGGGTACGACCGGTGATACTTATGCAAGCGACGATTTCGGTGAGGATGCCGTAATCAAGTACAATGACGGCCCGACCGCAGTACAGGCTCTGCTTTCCGGCAAGGTAGACTGTGTCATCATCGATAACCAGCCGGCCAAAGCTTATGTCGCTGCCAACCAGGGACTGAAGATCCTGGACAGTGCTTATGCAGATGAGAATTATGCAATCTGTGTTAAGAAGGGCAGCAAACTGAAGGGCCAGATCAATGATGCTCTGAAGGAACTGAAGGATGACGGCACCATTGATTCCATCATCAAGAAATACATCAAAGAGTGATGGATCGGGAAATCTAGACCAGAGTCTTATGGATTCGGTCTATATTTCGAATGAGATTGCAATGTCAGGGCAGGTCGTAAGGATCTGTCCTGAATTCCGCGTTAAAGGAAGATCCAATAAAGAGGAAATGAAATTCCGATAAAGAGAAATGAAATTCCAATAAAGAGGAAATGAAATGAGCGTAAAAGAACAGTTCATACAGGCCTTCGTGAAAGACAACCGTTACCAGCTGCTCCTGAGTGGCTTTGGCGCCACAATTCTTATCACGCTTTGTGCGGCTGTGATCGGTGTGGTTTTAGGTTTTGTCTGCGGCATGATCCGGGCTACCTATGATAAGAATCAGGAAAGCATGAAGAGGAGAGGCGGCGTGAGCTACTATCTCCTGTCTGTTATCAATTTTATCGCCAAGATTTATATCACGGTGATCCGAGGTACGCCGACGGTCATCCAGCTTATGATCTCTTACTTCCTGATTTTCGCCATGGCGCAGAATGGTGTGCCAATTGCAATCTTCGCATTCGGTCTGAATTCCGGCGCCTATGTCTCCGAAATTGTCCGGGGCGGGGTCATGTCGGTTGACGAAGGTCAGTTTGAAGCCGGACGTTCCCTTGGGTTCAGCTATGTTCAGACCCTTCGCTACATTATCATTCCCCAGGTTACCAAGTCGGTTTTCCCGGCTCTGATGAACGAATTTATCACCCTGTTCAAGGAGACCTCCATTTCCGGATACGTCGGTATCCGGGATCTGACCAAGGCCGGCGATATTATCCGATCTTCAACCTACCAGGCTTTCATGCCGCTCTTCTTGATTGCAGCGATCTATCTTGTATCTGTTCTTTTAATGGAATATGTCGGTGGAAAACTGGAGAGGAGGATGCGTCGCGATGAACGATAAGGTTCTGGTTCAGGTCAGGAACCTGAAGAAATATTATAAGAATGGTGAGATCAAGGCCTTGGATGATGTTTCTCTGGATATTCATCAGGGAGAGGTTCTGGTAATTATCGGCCCATCCGGTTCGGGAAAATCCACCCTGCTCCGTTCTCTGAATCTCCTGGAATTTCCAACGGATGGAAGCATACTGGTCGATGGTGTGGATATTATGGATCCGAAAATCGACATCAATAAGCATCGGCAGAAGATGGGCATGGTTTTCCAGCATTTTAATCTCTTTCCGAATATGACGATCCTGGAAAATATGACCCTGGCCCCCATGAAGCTCCTTCAAAAGTCAAAGGAAGAAGCAGAAAAGCAGGCCAGAGAGCTTCTGGATCGGGTCAACCTTTTGGACCGTGCGGATTCCTATCCCAGGCAGCTGTCCGGAGGCCAGCAGCAGCGAATCGCCATCGTTCGGGCTCTCTGCATGGATCCGGAGATCCTTCTCTTCGATGAGCCGACCTCCGCTTTGGATCCGGAGATGGTCGGAGAGGTCCTGGATGTTATGAAAGAACTGGCCAGGGGCGGCATGACCATGGCGGTTGTCACACATGAAATGGGCTTCGCCCGTGAAGTTTCCGATCGTGTGGTTTTTATGGCAGACGGTAAGATCGTCGAGGAAGGAAAGCCTGAACAGATCTTCGATCATCCGGAAAGCCAGCGTCTGAAGAGTTTCCTGGCGAAGATCATCTAAAGACGAAGATCATCCAAAGGCGAAGATCATCTAAAGGCGAGGATCATCTAAAGACGAAGATCATCCAAAGACGAAGATCATCCAAAGACGAAGATCCTCTAAATATGAAAAAATTATGAAGAATCTGTGGAAAGCCCCTGTGTGCGTTGCTTTTCACAGATTCTTTTCATATAATTAGTTCGTACAGCCTAAGAATGGAGGCCCGAATGGACGAAAACAAGAATCGCTTTCCATTGAACAATGGAGGCAATAATAATGGGGACAACAATCGGCGTCAGCCGGTTTTTATGTTTATCCTGTTCACATTGATTGCAATTTTCATCACGACGATGATCTACAGCAGTGTGAGTACAGGGTCCCAGCAGGAAGTGGCTTATTCCAAGTTCTATAGTGAACTGGAAGAAGGTAAAGTCAAATCCGTTACCTTTTCGAATCACCAGATTCAATTTACCTTGAAGAAGGGTGAGGATAAAAATCTGCAGAGTGAAGGGGATTCGACCAGAAGTACTCTGTATGAGCTGACCGGACAGGAAGTGGATGTCACTTATTACACCAACTATCTGGTTGAGGATCAGGACCTTCTTCCTCTATTAAAAGATAAGGATGTTAAGATCGTTGAGAAACCGGCCAGTTCGACCAGCGCAATCATCTATAATATCCTGTCTATTATTTTGCCGCTTCTGATCCTCTGGGGCATTTTCGCCTTTGCTATGCGTCGGATGGGCGATGGAGCAGGCGGCGGAGTCCTCGGTGTCGGAAAATCCAATGCCAAGGTTTATGTCGAGAAGTCGACCGGCGTTACCTTTAAAGACGTTGCCGGTCAGGATGAAGCCAAGGAATCCCTGCAGGAGGTCGTTGACTTCTTAAAGAATCCGAAGAAATATACGGCGATCGGAGCGAAGCTTCCGAAGGGCGCCTTACTTGTGGGCCCTCCCGGAACCGGTAAAACCCTGCTTGCCAAGGCGGTTGCCGGAGAAGCCGGTGTGCCTTTCTTCTCTCTGGCAGGTTCTGACTTCGTTGAGATGTTCGTCGGTGTCGGCGCATCCCGTGTCCGTGACCTCTTTAAGGAAGCTCAGAAACAGGCGCCCTGCATTATTTTCATCGATGAGATTGATGCCATCGGTAAGTCTCGTGACGGTGTTTACGGTGGCGGAAATGACGAGCGGGAGCAGACCCTGAATCAGCTCCTTGCCGAAATGGACGGCTTTGATTCCAGCAAGGGAATTTTGATCCTGGCTGCAACCAACCGTCCGGAAGTCCTGGATAAGGCCCTCCTTCGTCCGGGTCGTTTCGACCGCCGGATCATTGTCGACCGTCCGGATCTTAAGGGCCGTGAAGATACCTTGAAGGTTCATTCCAAGGATGTTCCTATGGATGATACGGTGGATCTGCATGCTCTGGCTTTGGCAACCGCCGGTCTGGTCGGATCGGATCTTGCCAATATCATTAACGAAGCAGCGATCAATGCTGTAAAGAAGGGCCGTCAGTATGTCAACCAGTCGGATCTCTTCGAGGCCTTCGAGCTTGTCGCTGTCGGCGGCAAAGAGAAGAAGGATCGTGTCATGTCCGATAAGGAGCGGAAGATCGTCTCCTATCATGAGGTCGGACATGCCCTGGTTACTGCCCTCCAGAAGAATACGGAGCCGGTTCAAAAGATCACGATTGTGCCGAGAACCATGGGTGCTTTGGGTTATACTTTACAGACGCCTGAGGAAGAGAAGTATCTCCAGACCAAGGATGAACTCCTTGCCAAGATCGTTACTCTGATGGGCGGCCGGGCTGCGGAGGAGTTGATCTTCGAATCTCCGACCAGCGGCGCCTCGAACGATATCGAGCAGGCAACCAATATTGCCCGGAATATGATCACCCGTTTCGGTATGTCGAAGAAATTCGGCATGATGGGTCTTGCAACCGTCAAGAGCCAGTATCTGGAAGGCCGAGCCTCAATGGAGTGTGCGGATGAGACGGCGGCCGAGATCGATGATGAGGTTCGCCAGATCATTCAGGATGCTTACGATGAAGCGATCCGCCTTCTGAAGGAAAATAAGGATATTCTGGATCATATCGCCGGATATCTCTATAGCCGTGAGACCATTACCGGTAAGGAATTCATCCAGATCTTCCGTAAGATGAAGGGCATAGAAGAGCCGGCTCCGGTGGAAACCGATGAGAATGGAAATCCGGTTGAACAAGTGAACCATATGGAGGAAAGCCGGGAAGACGTGGGCGAAGACACCAGGGAACCGGATAGTGAGTCTTTCCTGGAAGGCCAGAAAGAAGGCAGTGAAGCGCCGCCTGCAGATGAAGCAGACATGGCCAAATCCTTTGGAAATGTTAACCAAAAGAATGATTGATTAAGAGATAAGGTTCAGAAGGGGGCTGTGAA
The DNA here is from genome assembly GCA_029100405.1 of Lachnospiraceae bacterium. Taxonomy (GTDB): domain Bacteria; phylum Bacillota; class Clostridia; order Lachnospirales; family Lachnospiraceae; genus Lachnocurva. The sequence continues at coordinate 7,996 of JAQXPG010000101.1, forward strand.
TTTTCACAGCCCCTTTTCTAAGCGAAAGCCATAGAGAGGTATTCCATGTTCGATATCCAGGAAGAATTGAAGAAGCTCCCCGATCAGCCGGGGGTCTATATTATGCATGACAGCCGGGATGCCATCATCTATGTCGGAAAGGCCAAGTCCCTGACCAAGCGGGTCCATCAGTATTTCCAGGCCAGTCATGACGAAGGAATCAAGAAAAAGCAAATGGTCGAGCATATCGATCATTTCGAATATATCATAACGGATACAGAGCTGGAGGCCCTGGTCCTCGAATCCAATCTCATTAAGGAGCATCGGCCTAAATACAATACCATGCTTCGGGATGATAAGACCTATCCCTATATCCGGGTGACCCTGGGCGAGGACTATCCGAGAGTGCTTTTCGCCCGGAAGGTCTTAAAGGACAAGAGCCGTTATTTCGGTCCTTTCACCTCCGGCAATGCTGTCCGGGAAACGATCGACCTGGTCCAGAAGGTCTTTAAGATCAGAAACTGCAACCGGGTCTTTCCGCGGGATTTCGGCAAGGATCGGCCTTGTCTGAACTATCATATGAAACTTTGCGACGGTATCTGCACCGGCCGGGTCTCGAAGGAAGCCTACCGGCAAAATGTAGACCGGGCTGTGGAATTTCTGAATGGAAATGACAAACCCATCCTTGACGATCTGACGAAGAAAATGAAGGATGCGGCAGGAGAGCTGGATTTTGAAAAGGCTGCTCATTACCGGGACTTGATTCATTCGGTGCAGGCTTGTGTAGAGAAGCAGAAGATCACCCAGACCGGGGACGAAGACCAGGATATCATCGCCATGGCCCGTCAGGACGAGGATGCGGTGGTTCAGATCTTCTTTATCCGCGGGGGCAAGATGTTAGGAAGGGATCATTTCTTCTTACGCCTGTCCGAAGATGACTCGGAGGCCGAGGAGCTGGAGGCCTTTGTCCAGCAGTTCTATGCCGGGACGCCGGTGATCCCCAAGGAAATCTTCCTTCCCAAGGACCTTCCGAATCGGGAACTGATCGAAGAGTGGCTGACGGAAAAACGGGGGAATAAGGTTTATCTCCGCATTCCCCAGCGCGGTCAGAAGTCCCGCCTGGTTCAGCTGGCCCAGAAGAATGCAGAGCAGGTTCTGGTTCAGGACAAGGAAAGGATCAAGAGGGAAGAAGGCCGTACCATCGGCGCTATGAAGGAGCTTTCGGCCCTTCTTCATATGAAAAATCTGAACCGTCTGGAGGCTTACGACATTTCCAATACCAACGGCTTTCAGTCCGTAGGTTCCATGGTCGTTTTCGAAAAGGGCAGGCCCTTACGGTCGGATTATCGGAAATTCCGGATCAAGACGGTTTCCGGTCCCAACGATTATGCTTCGATGAAGGAGGTCCTGACCCGGCGCTTTACCCATGGCATTGAAGAAGAAAAGGAATTGAAGGAAAAGGGCCTGGAGCCGGAGGTCGGTTCTTTTACCCGTTTTCCGGATGTTATCATGATGGATGGCGGCAGGGGCCAGGTCAATATTGCCCTGGAAGTCTTAGAGGAACTTGGTCTTACGATCCCGGTCTGCGGCATGGTAAAGGATGATCACCACAGAACGAGAGGTCTGTATTTCCACAATATTGAGATCCCTATGGACCGGCATTCGGAGGCCTTCCGACTGATCACCCGCCTGCAGGATGAAGCCCACCGCTTTGCCATTACCTATCACAAGTCCCTCAGGGGCAAGGCAGAGATTCATTCCTTCCTGGATGATATTCCAAATATAGGCCCGGCCCGAAGGAAGGCTCTGATGCGAAATTTTGAAAGTGCAGAGGCATTGAGGGCGGCAAGCCTAAAAGACCTTGAAAGGATCCCGGAAATGAATGCCAGGGCAGCGGAGTCAGTCTATCGCTTTCTGCACATGCCGAAGGCAAATGCGGGGAATCCCGCTGTGTCAGAAAATCCCGATGAATGAATTACCTGCCGGTCGCTAAAGTCGGATGTCTTGCAGATTTCCTCCGGGAAAGGTATGATTGATTTCAGATGTGTAACCAAAGACTGTTTGGTCAAATAAAGGGGGCCCTATATGTCAGGAGCAAAACTTTCTAAAATTGCGGAAAAGATGAATCTCGTTAATTTCACAGACCGGATCGACCTTTCGACGCATAGGGTCATTATACCGGATGTCAATCGTCCGGCCCTGCAGCTCAATGGCTTCTATGAGCATTTCGAAAAGGACCGGCTGCAGTTGATCGGTTCTGTGGAACATGCTTATATGAATAAGAAGTCCACCGAGGAGAAAGTTTCGACCTGGGATGTCTTCTTATCCCACCAGATTCCCGGCGTCATCTACTGCCGTGATTTCAAGCCGGAGCCGGAAGTCCTGGAACTGGCCTACAAATACAATGTGCCTCTTCTTGGCACAGAGCGTGGAACTTCCGAATTCATGGCAGAGCTGATCTACCTTCTGAATGAGGAACTTGCCCCTATGAAGACGATTCACGGGGTCCTGGTCGATGTTTACGGCGAAGGTCTTCTCATCATCGGTGAGAGCGGGATCGGTAAGTCCGAGGCGGCTCTGGAGCTGATCCGACGGGGACACCGTCTGGTGGCAGACGATGTCGTCGAGATCCGTGCGGTGAATCAGAACACCCTGATGGGGTCTTCCCCGGCGACGACCCAGTATCTGATCGAGCTTCGGGGCATCGGCATCATTGATGTCAAGTCGCTTTATGGCGTGGAGTGCGTCAAGGAGCGGACCAGTATCGATCTTGTGATCAAGCTCCAGGAATATGTGCCTGGTGCGGAATATGACCGTCTGGGCCTCCAGGACGAATATATCGATATTCTGGGCCATAAGGTCATCTGCCACAGCCTGCCCATCCGCCCCGGCCGGAATCTTGCGGTCATCTGTGAGACGGCTGCAGTCAATCACCGGCAGAAGAAGATGGGCTACAATGCAGCGCAGGAACTCTATCGGAGAGTCCAGGCCAATATCGCCGCCGGCCAGGACCCGGATGAGGACTAAGTCCGGGCGGAAAGCTTCGGGTGGAAAGCTCGGGGTGGAAAGCTTCGGGCGGAAAGCTCCGGGTGGAAAGCTTCGGGTGGAAAGCTCCGGACGGAAAACCTTTGAAAGATTCATGCCGGAAAAAATTGAGACGGTACACAATCATTATTTGTAATGCTTACACTTACAATAGAAAGGACATAAACTATGGAACGTAAGAATGCCTGGGTCAAGTACCCGGAAGGAGAAAAGAGACAGAAGGTATATGATTTTGCAGAGGATTACCGCTGCTTTCTGTCAGAACATAAGACAGAGCGCGAGTGCACGGCTTTCTTTATCGAGGAAGCCAAGAAGGCAGGTTTCCGGGATCTGGATCAGATGATCGCAAACAAAGAGACCTTAAAAGCCGGGGACAAAGTCTATCGGTCCAATTATGGTAAGGCTCTTTCCCTCTTCGTCATCGGCCGGGAAGATCCGGAGAAGGGCTTTGCCATTCTGGGCGCTCACATCGACAGCCCGCGCATGGATCTGAAGCAGAATCCGCTTTACGAAGATACAGACATGGCTTTTCTGGATACCCATTATTACGGCGGTATCAAGAAGTATCAGTGGGTGACCCTGCCCCTGGCCTTGCATGGTGTCATTGCAAAGAAGGATGGAAGCTCCGTCATCGTCAATATCGGTGAAGATCCGAAGGATCCGGTTTTCGGAGTCAGTGACCTCTTGATCCATCTTTCCGCAGATCAGATGAAGAAGGATGGCAGTAAGGTCGTAGAAGGCGAAGACCTGAATGTCCTGATCGGCTCCATTCCTCTGGATGAGACAGAAGCCGGCGAGGAGAAGAAAGACCTCGTGAAGAAGAACATTCTTCGTCTCCTGAAAGACAAATATGACATCGGGGAAGAAGACTTTCTTTCCGCTGAGATCGAGGTTACTCCGGCAGGCCAGGCTCGGGACTACGGCTTTGACCGCAGCATGATCATGGGTTATGGCCATGATGACAGATCCTGCGCTTATCCGTCCTTCCGGGCCATTCTGGATGTTGAGCCGGGAGAAAAGACCTATGCCTGCCTCCTGGTAGATAAGGAAGAGATCGGCTCTGTCGGCGCAACCGGCATGCAGTCGACTTTCTATGAGGATACGGTTGCGGAGATCCTTGCTATGCTGGGAAAGGACTCCAATGTCTCCGTCAGAAGATGCATGCGAAATTCCCGTGCCCTGTCTTCCGATGTCAGCGCAGCCTTTGATCCGAATTATCCTTCTGTTATGGAGAAGAATAACAGTGCCTACTTCGGTCGCGGTCTTGTCATCAACAAGTATACCGGAGCCCGCGGCAAGTCCGGCAGTAACGATGCATCTGCAGAATACATGGCAGAGATCCGGAAGATCTTCGATACGAACGAGATTTCCTGGCAGACAGCTGAGCTTGGAAAGGTAGACCAGGGCGGCGGCGGAACCATCGCTTATATCCTGGGAAACTATGACATGAAGGTGATCGACAGCGGCGTTGCTGTCCTGTCTATGCATTCTCCCTGGGAGATCATCAGTAAGGTCGACCTCTATGAAGCATACAGAGGCTATATGGCTTTCTTGAAGGAAGATTAAAGAAATGAGTGAAAGAAACAAAAAGCGGGAGTGCCTGGTTTCGGACCAGGCCCTGGCCCGCTTGAAAAAGTGTCTTCCGGCAGAGGCTGTCTTACAGGAAGAGCCGATGAAGAAGCATACGACTTTTCGAATCGGCGGGCCGGCGGAGGTCTTCTGCCAGCCGGATAGCGAAGAAGATCTGAAGGCTCTGATGGACTTTCTAAGAGAGGAGAAACTGCCCTATTTTCTTTTAGGAAACGGCAGTAATCTTCTGGTTGGCGATCTTGGCATTCCGGGTCTTGTCGTCAGCATGGGAAGACTGAAAGGAACCCGGGTAGAAAATGAAGACCTCTTCGCCTATGCCGGCACTTCCCTTGCTTCTGCCTTCCGGGCGGCGTTGGATGCCAGTCTGTCCGGCCTGGAATTTGCCTCCGGCATTCCGGGCTCGGTCGGCGGAGCGGTTTTCATGAATGCAGGCGCTTACGGCGGTGAGATCAGGGATGTCCTGACTTCTGTCCGGCTCTTAATGCCGGATGGGAGTCTTCTTTCTGCCCCGGCAGAGGAAATGAATCTGTCCTATCGCCACAGTGCCTTGATGGAGGACAGATTTCAAGGTGCTGTCCTTGTCAGTGCAAAGTTTTGTCTGATCAGTAAGGATCCGGAAGAAATTGCAGCGGTTGCCGCTGATTTTAACCAAAGACGGAGAGAAAAGCAGCCCTTGGAGTATGGCAGCGCCGGGTCTACATTTCAAAGACCAAAAGGTTATTTCGCCGGGAAACTGATCCAGGATGCAGGACTTCAGGGCTACCGGGTCGGCGATGCACAGATCTCCACAAAGCATGCCGGTTTTGTCGTGAATCTCGGCAATGCGACAGCGGAGGATGTTCTTTCTGTTATAAGGCATGTCCAGGAAACCGTATGGGACAAGTTCCAAGTCCGGATGAAGCCGGAAGTCCGCATGGTGGGAGATTTCTTAAGTCAGATGGAATGAGTTTTGAATTCGGAAATCGAAAATGATGCAATTCAAATTCAAAATTGGAATAAATCGTAGATTTGTATAATATTCCGTCAAAAAACGGGGATTAATTATTCATTTTCACAGAGCACGAGTCGTTACAATAAAAGATGTTCAGATTGATGAGGGACTGGTATGGGATTACTTCTTCTTACAGGCATGTCAGGCTCGGGTAAAAGCACGGCCTTCAAAATTCTGGAGGATATCGGCTACAACTGTGTCGACAATCTGCCGATTCCGCTTTTCAAAAGCTTTGTTGATCTGGAACAGGCAGAGAAAGATCAGAAGGTGGCCGTTGGTATCGATATCCGGTCGGGAGCAAAGCTGGACCAGCTGGCAGGGATCCTGGATGAATTGAAACAGGATGGAAAGAGGATCGAGATCCTTTTTCTGGATGCCAGTGACGAGGTCCTCCTCAAGCGATACAAGGAGACCCGGCGGAATCATCCGCTTTCAAAAGAGGAAAGGATCCAGACGGGCATCCGCGAAGAAAGGGAACGCCTTACATTTCTAAGGGAGAGGGCGGATCATATCATTGATACGTCGAATCTTCTGACCAGGGAATTAAAGGAAGAAATGACCCGGATCTTCGTGGAGAAGCAGGATTATAAGAGCATGAATATCATGGTCTTGTCCTTCGGCTTCAAGTATGGGATCCCGGAGGATGCGGACCTGGTCTTCGATGTGCGTTTTCTCCCCAATCCCTATTATGATTTGAACTTAAGGCCCATGACCGGGAACGACCGGCCCATTCAGGACTTTGTGATGAAATATCCTCAGTCTCAGGAGTTTTTGGATAAGCTGGACGACCTTATGCAGTTTCTGATCCCGAATTATATCCGTGAGGGCAAGAACTCTCTGGTCATTGCCATTGGCTGTACCGGTGGGAAGCATCGGTCTGTCACCCTGGCAAATGAACTTTATGAGCGTCTTAGAAATCATGCGGATCACTATGGTCTGAAAATCGAGCACCGCGATATCGATAAGGACCGTAAGATCGGGAAGTAGACCTTGTCTTACGCATCGGATCTGAAAACAGAGCTTCTCGGACGTTTTCCCAAGGAAAGAAGCTGCCAGATCGCGGAATTGGCAGGAATCTTCGCTTTCTTCGGAGAGGTGAAGAGGGAGGCAGACGGGTCTGTTCTGAAAATCCGAACCGACCAGGTCCTGATCCGGGAGAGAACGGAAGGACTTCTGTACCGGATCATAGGCCGGAAGGATGACCAGAAAGCAGAGGATTCAATCCTTCTTACTGGCATAAAGAGCGAGGAAGTTCTTCAGATCCTTCGACATCCGATAGGAAACGGCCTGGTGGACAATGGCCTGATCGAAGGATGGGAAGAGAAGAGAGCTTATTTAAGAGGCTGTTTCTTAGCTGCCGGATCCATAAACGATCCCAACAAGAGTTATCATTTCGAGATCGCAGCCAGAAATCCGGCCCAGGCCAGACAGATCGTTTCTGTTATGGAAGCCTTTGATCTGCATGGAAAGACGGTGGCACGTCAGGGACGTACCGTGGTCTATCTGAAGGAAAGCAATGAGATTTCCGATATGCTGAATATCATGGAAGCCTCAGTCACATTGCTGGATTTTGAGAATATTCGTATCCGAAAGGACATGAATAATGCCGTTAATCGTAAAGTCAACTGTGAGACGGCAAATATAGGAAAAATGGTGGATGCAGCCGTAAGAGAGGTGCGGGACATCGAGCTCATCCGGGATCGAAGGGGGCTTCATTCCCTGCCCGGAAAGCTTCGGGAGACCGCAGAACTTCGGCTCTTACATCCGGATGCTTCCCTTGTGGAGCTTGGTCGGATGATGGATCCGCCCGTCGGCAAGTCCGGCGTCAATCACAGGCTCCGCAGGATCGGGGCCCTGGCATTAGAGATTAGAAAGCAGGAGGAAAACTGTAATGAAGAAGGAAGTAGTTGTTCAGATGGCAAATTCGACTGAGGCTACACCAATTGCACATCTGGTACAACTGGCCAATCAGTATCAGAGTCAGGTTTACTTTGAGATCGGAAACAAGAAGGTCAATGCCAAGTCTATTATGGGTATGATGAGCCTGGTACTTACGGCCGGTTCCAAGGTCACAGTTTCTGCAGAAGGACAGGATGAGTCCGATGCTGTAGATGCTATGGAAAAGTTCCTGACTGCTTGATCTTTGGAAAGGCAGGGGCGAATGAAAAAACTTCTGTTTATTTTTAATCCCAGATCCGGCAGAGGTCAGATTCGTGCCTGTCTGCCGGAGATCCTTGACATTATGGTGAAGTCCGGATTTGATGTCACGGTGCATACTACACAAAGCCAGGGAGACGCCATTTCTGTCACCAGAGACCGGGCTCATGAGTTTGACCGGATCGTCTGCAGCGGAGGCGACGGCACGCTGGATGAAGTAGTGTCCGGTATGATGCAGTCGGATGTCCGGATCCCGATCGGCTATATACCGGCCGGTTCTACCAATGATTTCGGAAACTCCCTGGGAATCGATAAGGATATGACAAGGGCTGCAGAGATCGCAGTACATGGCGTACCCTTTCCGGTGGATATCGGTTCCTTTAATGACCGGTATTTTGTCTATGTGGCTGCCTTCGGGATCTTTACCGAAGTCTCTTATTCTACTCCGCAGGATATGAAGAATAACTTAGGACATCTGGCCTATATTCTCGAGGGAGCCAAACAGCTCCGGGATGTTCCTTCCTACCGTATGCAGGTGGAATATGACGGCAATGTCATGTATGACGAGTTTATTTACGGCATGATCTCCAATTCGAACTCGATCGGCGGTTTCCGGCAGATGGTGCCGAAGAATGTCAGTCTGAATGACGGGCTGTTCGAGGTGACTCTGATCCGGATGCCGAAGAACCCAATCGAACTGGCGGATGTCATTAATTGTCTGCAGACCGGACGCAGGGATTCGGATATGCTCTATTCTTTCCAGACATCGGGCATACGGCTGACATCGAGTGAAGAGGTCTCCTGGACTCTGGACGGAGAATTCGGCGGAACGCAGAGCACTTCAGAGATTCGTCTCTGTCACAAAGCCCTGGAAATAATGGTTGAAGCGTAAATTCCTTTGTTTTATAATATTGTAGACGGTTTTTGGAATATGAATTCGAAAAAGCCGTTTCTGTATCAATTTTAAAATTCTTAGTAGATATTTTTGGAAGGAGATTATTATGATCGTTTCTGCTGCTGAGATGCTGAAGAAGGCTAAGGCTGGTCATTATGCCGTTGGTCAGTTCAATATTAACAATCTGGAGTGGACCAAGGCAATTTTAAATACTGCTCAGGAGATGAATTCTCCTGTTATCCTCGGTGTTTCTGAGGGTGCCGGCAAGTATATGACAGGCTTTGCTACCGTAGCGGCTATGGTTCGCGCAATGGACGAGACACTTGGAATTACCGTTCCGGTTGCTCTTCATCTGGATCATGGTACTTACGAAGGAGCTAAGAAGTGTGTTGAGGTTGGTTTCTCCTCCATTATGTTCGATGGTTCTCATTATGACATTGAAGAGAATGTTGAGAAGACCAAGGAACTCGTTAAGCTGGCTCATGACCACAATATGTCCATCGAGGCTGAGGTTGGTGCCATCGGCGGTGAAGAAGATGGTGTCATCGGTATGGGTGAGTGCGCAGATCCGAACGAGTGCAAGCGCATTGCAGATCTTGGCGTTGATATGCTTGCTGCCGGTATCGGTAACATCCATGGCATTTATCCGGATAACTGGAAGGGTCTTTCTTTCGAGACTCTGGATGCCATCCAGCAGAAGACCGGCGATATGCCTCTGGTTCTTCACGGTGGTTCCGGAATCCCTTACGATCAGGTCAGAAAGGCCATCACACTTGGTGTATCCAAGGTCAATGTAAACACCGAGTGCCAGCTGGTATTCGCTGCCGCAACTCGTAAGTACATTGAAGAAGGCAAGGATAAGCAGGGTAAGGGTTACGATCCTCGTAAGCTTCTGCTTCCCGGCTACGAAGCTATCTGCGCTGAAGTCAAGGAGAAGATCGAGCTCTTCGGTTCCAAGGACAAGGCTTGAAAATAACAGATATGTCATCCGGCGGCAAAGCTGTCTGAGAGAGTCCATAGAGGATGTTCCGATTGGTACATCCTCTTTTTCTTTAGCGGCTTCAAAACTTAACTTTCATGTTCTTTAAGAAAGGAAAATAGCAACAATGTGTGGAATTTGTGGGTTTACGGGCCATAACCCGTCCAGTGAAGAAGTCCTTACCCGAATGATGAACCGAATGATCCACCGTGGGCCGGATGGAGGAAGCTCCTATCTGACTGACCGGATTGCACTCGGCCACCGCCGGCTCTCCATCATTGATCTTTCCGACCGTGGAACGCAGCCCATGTTCAATGAGGATCGTTCCCTGGTCATTGTATTTAACGGTGAGATCTATAATTATAAGGAATTAAAAAAGGAACTTTTGGCTTCCGGTCATACTTTTTCCTCAGAGACAGATACCGAGGTCCTTCTCCATGGCTATGAGGAATGGGGAACTGCACTTTTAGACCGCCTGCGCGGTATGTTTGCTTTTGTTCTCTATAATGCCGCCAAGGATGAGCTCTTTCTGGCTCGTGATATGTTCGGCATTAAGCCGCTTTATTATGCCATCATTGATGGAGAACTTGTTTTCGCATCGGAAATCAAGAGCATTCTGGAGTATCCGGCCTATCAGAGAGAGGTCAATACACAGGCCCTGGAGCAGTATCTCTCCTTTGAGTACTCCGTTCTTCCGGAGACATTTTTCAAGGGGATCTATAAACTGATGCCCGGTCATTATATGACCTTCTGCCGTGGAAAATCCGAGATCGTCCGTTACTTTGATCCCATGCTGCATCCGGCATCGGAGCCCATGGATCATGAAGAACTCCTGAACCGGATTGATGAGACCCTGCAGGATTCCATCAAGTATCATATGGTTTCTGATGTGGAAGTGGCATCCCTCTTGTCTTCCGGTGTCGATTCTTCCTATGTAGCCTGTCATTTCGGCGGCAATCGGACCTACACGGTCGGATTTGATTACGAGAAATACAATGAGATCCCTTATGCCAAGTCTCTTTCTGAGACGCTGGGTATCAAGAATACCGGCAAGGTCATCTCAACCGACGAATATTGGGCTGAACTTCCGAGAATTCAATATTATATGGATGAACCCCTGGCAGATGCTTCGGCATCGGCTCTCTATTTCGTCGATCGGGAAGCAGCGAAGGATGTGAAGGTAATCCTGTCCGGTGAGGGATCGGATGAATTTTTCGGCGGTTATAATATCTATCATGAACCCATGTCCCTGGCTCCTTATCAGAAACTTCCATCTCCGCTTCGGAAAGGTCTGGCAGCAATTGCTTCTCTTCTTCCGCGTGGTGTCAAGGGAAGATCCTTCCTGATTCGTGGCAGTAAACCGGTAGAAGACCGTTTTATCGGAAATGCCAATGTCTATGATATGAAGCTTCGTGAGAAGATCCTTCTTCATCCGACGGCCGGTTTTACCCCGCAGAGTCTGACCAGACCTTATTATGATAAGGTCAGGAATCTGAAGGATACGGAGAAAATGCAGTACATCGATATGAATTTCTGGCTGATCGGTGATATCCTTCTGAAGGCTGACAAGATGAGTATGGCGCATTCGATCGAGTCCCGGGTGCCTTTCCTGGATCGCGAGGTCTTTAACCTGGCAAGGACCATCCGCCTGGAGGACAAGGTCAATAATGAAAATACCAAGCTCGCCTTCCGTGAGGTTGCGAACCGCTATCTGTCCAAGCAGCAGGCAGAGAAGAAGAAACTGGGCTTCCCGGTTCCTATTCGTGTCTGGCTCAGAAATGACAAGTATTATCAGATCGTCCGGGATGCTTTTACTTCGGATGATGCGAAACTCTTTTTCCATACCGATGAGCTGGTTCGGATCTTGGATGCTCACAAGAATGGAAAATTTGACTACGCAAGACACATCTGGGTGGTCTATATGTTCCTGCTCTGGTATGGTCAATATTTCCATGAAAACGGTGCATCCGTATCGATGGAGGATGAGCTGGAATTTGAGCGGATCCGGAAGAACAACCGGAATGCGACGATGAATGCCACAAATTAAATATCACCGCCATATCGGAAATGCGGCAGCGGGAAATGACAAAAGACAAGCTGATGATCAGAAAAAGTGATCGTTTAAAATTTGTTCTCTAGAAAGGGAATAACAAATGGACAATAAAGAATACTTCAATGTTGCGGATATTTTCGGCGAGAATGTATTCAACGATGAAGTGATGAAAGCGCGTCTTCCGAAGAAAACGTATCAGAATCTGAAGGAGACCATCCGTCAGGGTCGTGATCTGGATCTGGAAACGGCGGATGTTGTAGCTCATGAAATGAAGGAATGGGCTATTGAGCAGGGAGCAACGCATTATACGCACTGGTTCCAGCCTCTGACCGGGGTGACGGCGGAGAAGCACGACTCCTTCATCACTGCACCGGATGAAAAGGGAAAGGTATTGATGAGCTTTTCCGGCAAGGAATTGATCAAGGGCGAGCCGGATGCTTCCAGTTTTCCTTCCGGCGGTTTGAGAGCGACTTTTGAAGCAAGAGGTTATACAACCTGGGATTGCTCTTCTCCGGCCTTTGTCCGCCACGATGAATCGGGCGCTGTTCTCTGCATCCCGACTGCTTTCTGCTCCTACAAGGGTGAAGCACTGGATCAGAAGACGCCTCTGCTTCGTTCCATGGAAGCAATCAGTCAGCAGTCGATCCGCCTGCTCCGCCTTTTTGGCAATCAGACTTCCCACTATGTTACACCTTCGGTTGGAGTCGAACAGGAGTATTTCATTATTGACCGGGAAAACTTCCTGAAGCGGAAGGATCTGGTCTATACCGGCCGGACTCTTTTCGGTGCAATGCCGCCGAAGGGTCAGGAAATGGATGACCACTATTTCGGCACCATTCCCGGCAGGATTGCTTCCTTTATGCGGGATTGTGACAAGGAACTTTGGAGACTCGGTGTTCCTGCCAAAACCGAGCACAATGAGGTTGCACCGGGACAGCATGAACTGGCTCCGATCTATGAAGATGCCAATGTTGCGGTGGATCATAATCAGATGATCATGGAAACCCTGCGCCGGGTTGCTAATCGTCATGGCCTTCAGTGCCTTCTGCATGAAAAACCTTTTGACGGGGTGAACGGATCCGGTAAGCATAATAACTGGTCTCTTGTCACGGATGATGGAATCAACCTTCTGGATCCCGGGAAGACGCCGCATGAGAACCTGCAGTTCCTTCTGGTTCTCTGCTGCATCCTGGCAGCAGTAGACAACCATGCAGATCTGCTCCGCGAGTCTGCTGCCGATGTCGGCAACGATCATCGCCTGGGTGGATCGGAAGCACCGCCTGCCATTATCAGCGTCTATCTGGGTGATCAGCTGGATGATGTTTTGAGCCAGCTCATCAGTACAGGTGCCGCAACCCATTCGATTCCAGGTAAGAAAATGAAGACCGGTGTTGCTTCTCTGCCGGATTTCATGAAGGATGCTACGGATCGAAATCGTACATCACCTTTTGCCTTTACAGGGAACAAGTTTGAGTTCCGTATGGTCGGATCAGAGGATTCGGTCGGTGAACCCAATATTGTTTTGAACACGATTGTTGCTGAGGCCTTCTCTGATGCCTGCGACATTCTGGAAGAGGCAGATGACTTCAATTTGGCGATTCATGATTTGATCCATGATCTGGCAATCAAGCATCAGAGAATTGTATTCAATGGAGATGGCTATTCCAAGGAATGGGTGGAAGAGGCAGAACGCCGCGGCCTGCCCAATATTCAGTCTATGGTCGATGCCATTCCGGCCCTGACCAGAGAAAAGACGGTCGAAACCTTTGAAAAGTTCCATGTATTCAATCGGGCTGAGCTGGAGTCTCGTGCGGACATTGAGTATGATACCTATGCCAAGAAGGTTAATATCGAAGCCAAGACCATGCTGGATATGGCTGGAAAGCAGATCCTTCCGGCGGTTATGAATTATGAGACCGAAATCGCAACTTCGATGAACCAGATCCATCAGGCGGCCGGTTTTATTCCGGAGACACAGAAGGAAATCCTGAAGAAGACGGATGAGCTTTTGAATGAAGCCAGAAAGGCCATGGAAATCCTGCAGAAGGATGTGGTTCTTGGCATGGAGAAGAAAGACCATGAGGAGAGAGCCCGCTACTATTATCAAACGGTAGAGGCTGATATGGAGGCCTTGAGAAGACCCGTGGATGCCCTGGAGATGATTGTCGATAAGGAAAAATGGCCTATGCCGAGCTATGGCGATATGCTTTTTGAGGTTTGAGGCAGGGCTCGTTGCTTTACCTAAGCCGGGGACAAAATCGTAATAGAAAGAGAATCAAGAAAATCCGATAGTGAATCATGGAATTCACTATCGGATTTTTTTCGTCTGTATTCTATTACGATAAATCGGGCTGTTTTCTTCCCTGAAACTATCGTAATTTCAAATTTTAATTTGTATTACGATTTTTCTTCGCGGCGATTTCCTTGAAACTATCGTAATTTTGAATTTTGATCTGTATTACGATTTTTCTTTGCGGCGGTTCCCTTGAAACTATCGTAATTTCAAATTTTAATTTGTATTACGATTTTTCTTCGCGGCGGTTCCCTGAGCCTGGGTTTCCTACCTGCCGGAAGCCTGAGAAGACTGCCCAGCAGAGCCTTGTGAAGCTGGAACGCTTTGCCCCTGGCTGCTTTGCTCCTGGCTGCTCTTCCCCTGGTCGGCCTGCCCCTGCCCACCTGTCTCATTCGGTATTACAGGCTCTGTAATGACCGGACTTGTATGGACATTGCAAGTGGACTGAAGGGCAGCAGGATCGATCAGATAAGGTCCCTCTGTCGTATTCGGACTTCCTCCGGTCACAAAAACTTTCTCTGTAACACTTGTTGCCGGACAATAAGGGCCGGCCGGCAGATTGGAATCCTGGCAGATTTTGATCTTGATATGATGATCACAGTTTTCGGTAGGAACGGTCCCCTTTGCAAAGTATTCCGTAATGGTCTTATCTCCTCTGGGATCGGCATTGCATACCCCATCGATCGGGAGTTTTCCGGACTCGGAGCAGACATTGGCCTGGACGATGTCCGATGGAGCCGGGAAGCCCGGATCGGGAAGGCCGTCATTGATCTGTGTCATGATGCTCCGCCAGATCCGATTGGAGTAGGCTGTGGTGGACTGGGGAGAGTTGTCATCATATCCGCCCCAGATCGCCAGGGTGTAATAAGGACTGAAGCCTGCCATCAGGGTATCACGGGAATCATTCGTGGTTCCGGTTTTACCGGCAACAGTGATATTAGATGGTCTGGCACTCTTTCCGGTACCCTTCGTCAGAACGTCCTGCATGGCACTGGTTAGAAGCCAGGCAGTTGTACTCTTGATCACTCTGGTGCCCTCGGAAGCCTGTTCGCTTTCATTATTCAGAATGACTTTTCCATTATGGTCCTCAATCTTGGTATAGAAAGTCGGCTTGTGGTAGAGACCGGAATTTGCAATCGTTGCATAGGCTCCGCAAAGTTCCAGGTTGGTTACACCTTTTGTAATACCGCCGATGGCCAGAGCCTGGTTATTGTCCCCGCTGGTCAAGGTCGTGATTCCGAAATCCTGCACATACTGGTAACCCAGGCTGGTGCCGATCTCCGTCAGGGCCTTGACGGCAACAACGTTGATGGACATGGTAATCGCTTCGCGGAAGTTGGTAAAGCCGGTGTATTTATCATCATAGTTTCGGACCTGCTTTTCGGAGGAAGCATAGTTCATGGGAGCATTGTCTTCTACCGAAGCCAGAGTCTTCCCGGCTGCGTCCAGAGCCGGCGCATAGACGGCCAGTATCTTAAATGTAGACCCCGGCTGACGTGTGATATTTACGGCCCGGTTCAGGGTCTTGCTGGCGTTTTTGTCTCCTCGTCCTCCGACAAGTGCCAGGACTTTTCCGGTTTTCTGGTCAATGATGGTAGCAGATGCCTGGGGCTGGAGAGTGAAAGTGATGGACTCATTGCCCGGCGCAATGGTATCCCCTTCTTTTAAGATGGCTTTTTTATATTCCTCGATCGCAGCCTTTGCCTCCTCTTCGCTATTGTAATTTATGCTATATTTCTGCCCTTTGGTCTGCTTGAAGTAATTCAAGAGGGTCTGACTGTTGAAATTTTCAAAACTGCCATCAGCCCGATTGACCGTCAGAGCATAGGAAAAGGAAACTTTCGGCTTGGTATCATAATTCTTCTCGTTATTGATCTCGTTCTCGGCAATCTCCTGTATCTTGGAGTTCTGTGTGGAATAGATCTTCAAGCCGCCGGTATAGAGCTTCTGATATGCCTGAGTCTCTGAATATCCGAGCCGGTTTACGAGATCATCAATGACTTCATCGGTGAGAGCATCCACGAAGTAGGAGTTCACCGAGGCGCTTGTTACTGCATTATTGGCATTCTGGATCCGCTCGTAGACATTGTCATTTAAGGCTTCCTCGTATTGTGGCTTTGTAATCAGCCCCTGGTCCAGCATATTTTTTAAAACAAGTTTCCGCCGGTTAGCGTTCTGGTCCGGATTGGAGATCGGATTGTAACGGGTTGGATTCTGAGTGATCGCCGCGATGACAGCGGCCTCGGAGAGATTTAACTCGCTGACATTTTTATTAAAGTATCGTTTGGACGCTGCCTGAACACCCAGGGTATTCTGGCCGAGATTGATCGTGTTGAGATAATTTTCCAGTATGGTCTTCTTGGGGGTGATTTTCTCCAATTGAATCGCCAGATACTGTTCCTGAATCTTCCGGTTCAGGGAATCACGGAAGGTCTTCTCCGAAGCCCAGGAGGAGAAATAATTATTCTTCAAAAGCTGCTGGGTAATGGTGCTGGCGCCCTGCATACGTCCGCCGGATACGAGCCGGGTGAAGCCGGCGCGGAGGATTCCGCGGATATCAACACCGTTATGCTCGTAGAAACGGGCATCCTCTATTGCAATAAAGGCATTCTGCACATCCTTTGGAATCTGATCGAGCGCTACGTATTCCCGGTTTGCACCGGAAGCTGCCAGTTTCTGCAAGGTCTTTCCATCACTATCATAGACGGTGGTGGAGAAACCGGACGGCGAGATATTGATGGTGGATGCGTCCGGCAGTTTCTGAATCAGATTTCTTGCATATAAAGTAAATGCCAGGCCTGCCCCGGCGATGAGAACCAGAAGAAAGACCAGGATGGAACGGATCACGACGATTCCGGCTTTCTTTCGGCGCCGAATGGACTTCTTGTCAGAAGTGCGATTCGATGTCACTTTATTTTTCCCTAAATTCATGTATACCTCCGTATGAAACGGTTCATATATCCTCTGGGTCTATATTTCACAATTGTGCTACACCACAATTGTTATGATTATATCATAGCTTGGAATTTTCTTGTATAATGAGATTACAGGGGCAGGAAAAGCCGAAAATTACCGGAAGGAGAAAACGATGGCGGATGGAAAGAGCCGGCAGATCGAAAGTAGAAAGATTGTCATGGAGGACGGCGAGGGCTTCTATGAAGAGAAGAAATCCCGCTTTTTGTCGGAGCTCCATGCGGTTCATTCGGAGGATGAGGCACTTTCTTTGGTGGAGGCTGCGAAGAAGAAACACTATGACGCCAGACACCATTGTTATGCATTTCGGATCGAAGTACAGGGGAGGATGGTCGAGCGGGCTTCGGATGATGGGGAACCTCAGGGAACCGCCGGCCGTCCGATCCTGGATGTCCTGAAGGGACAAGAGATCTATAATGCATTGATTATAGTAACGCGGTATTTCGGTGGTACGCTTCTGGGCAGCGGCGGTCTGACCCGGGCTTATTCTGCTGCAGCAAAAGACTCCCTTGAGAAGAGCCTGGTCCTTTCGGAGAGAAGGGGGCTGGTTTTTGATCTGTCCTATCCATATGATCTGGCCGGCAAGGTGGAATATCTCTTCCGGAATTCTGGAGGGATCCTTCTTTCTAAGGATTATGGCAGTCTTGTGAGAATCCGCGGGATCCTGCCGGAAGAAAGCGGCCGTTTTCAGGATGAGTTACAAAATCTGAGTAAGGGGAGCCTGAAACTGGAGAATGCCACATCTTGCAGTTATGTGGAAAAGGACGGGGAGGGAATTCTGCTTTGAATGATTACAGTGTCAAAAGTCTGCGGCAGGCATGACATGCCTATATCATTTGAATGACAGAAGTGAAAAACGCATGCTAAAAAATTGAAAAAATTTTAATTTAGTGCTTGACATAGTTGGCAGTGTCCTGTATAGTATCATTTGTTGACGCGAGAGCGGCAGATCAATAATGGCCCATAGCCAAGCGGTAAGGCAACGGACTCTGACTCCGTCATTTCGCAGGTTCGAATCCTGCTGGGCCAGTTTCAGGCACTGTGTTCATCACAGTGCCTTTTTTGTATTTACTCGTTGAAAGGAGGAAAGGCACCGATGATATATGAGATGCAGAGCAGAGTGCGTTATAGTGAAGTGGATTCCGAGGGGATCCTCAGCATACCGGCTCTGATCAATTACTTTCAGGATTGCTCTACTTTCCAGTCAGAGGATACGGGCTTTTCCATCCGCTGGCTGAGGGAGCATGGACAGGGCTGGTACATCCTTTCCTGGCAGATCGATATTGATCGCCTGCCAAAAATCGGTGAAGAGATCCTCATTACGACGCGGCCGACCGGATATCGGGGACTCTACGCCACTCGTGATTTTACAATGGGGGATCCCGGCGGGGAGGTCTTTGTTCGGGCCCGGTCGATCTGGATCTTAATGGATCAGAATAAAATGCGGCCAACCATTGCTTCGAAGGAAATGAAACTTGCCTATGGCCTGGATGCCCCGGTCGAGGGAGATTGGGGAGGTCGTAAGATGGAAGAACCTGCCCCACAGGACTTAGTGGATGCCGGAAACTTTACAGTGACCCGGGCCCATTTGGATTCGAATCATCATATGAATAATGAGAAGTATATCGAAGAAGCGATGGCGGTTCTGCCGGAAGGCCGTTCCATCCGCGGTATCCGGACCGAGTACCGGAAACAGGCGGTCTTCGGGGATATGGTCTACATTCAGACAAAGACAGAGAAGGACCGGATGACAGCGGTCCTGAAAAGTGATGGAGAGATCCTGGCCATTGTAAGTTTTTTGACCAGGTGAAAAGGTGTTTTTGAAACAAATCTCTAAGCAGGAATGAATCAGGAGGAAAACAGATGCGTTTAGGAGAAATACAGACCCTCCGTATCGTCCGTTTCAAGGACTTCGGCGCCTATCTTGGCGAGGATGGGTCGGACGAGACAGTACTTTTGCCGAAGAAGGAGATTCCGGAGACAGCAGGCGTGAATGATGTACTGCCTGTCTTCCTATATAAGGATTCAGAAGACCGCCTGATTGCGACGACCAGGGAACCGAGGCTGACCGTGGGCAAGATGGCCCCTCTGACGGTTCGCCAGGTGTCGAAGATCGGAGCTTTTCTGGACTGGGGATTGGAGAAGGACCTTCTGCTTCCTTTCCGGGAGATGGAGGGTAAAGTGGAAGAGGGAGATGAGATCCTGGTTCGGCTTTATATCGATAAGACGGGACGTCTGGCAGCATCCATGAAGGGGCTCTATCATCTGCTTTCGAAGCAGTCTCCCTATCAGAAAGGGGATCAGGTCAATGGACGAATCTATGAATTCGGACATGACTTCGGTACCTTTGTTGCTGTGGATGACAAGTATTCGGCCATGATTCCAAAATATGAGAAGACCAGCCAGTTCCGGATCGGTGATATTCTGGAACTTCATGTGACAGGAGTCAAGGAAGACGGAAAACTCGATGTCTCCCTTCGAAAGGCTGCAGTCGAAGAGATTCCGGAGGATGCGCAGAAGCTCTTGGATCTTCTGGATTCCTATGCCGGTGTTCTGCCCTTTACCGAGAAGGCAAAGCCGGAGGTGATCTTCCGGGAGACAGGACTTTCCAAGAATGCCTTCAAACGGGCGGTCGGGCATCTCTATAAGGAAAGGAAGATCTCTCTCGAAGGAGGTAAGATCCGAAGGATCTAAAAAATAAGGATCGAGGCAGAGAAAATATCCGTCGGCCTTTTGATTATCTTGTACTGGTAAGACAAATCAAATTCTGGTAAAATTGATATTACAACAAAACAAGAATCATTGGAAGCTAGAAAGGTGGCAAAGATGAATACATTAGATACATTGATCATCGGCGGCGGCCCGGCAGGGCTTTCAGCAGCGATTTATGCAAAACGGGCCGGCCTGTCTATGGTCTGCCTGGATCCCAGCCCCATGGGCGGCGGTCAGATCGTGAATACCTATGAAGTGGATAACTATCCGGGACTTCCCGGGATCAGCGGCATGCAGCTTGGCATGGAAATGAAAAAGCATGCCGAAAAGCTGGGCGCCGATATTCGCGTTGAAATGGTATCGACAGTGGAAAAGGAAGGAGACTATTGGAAGGTTACTTCTAATAAAGAAAGCTATCTCTCGAAAACCATCATCCTCTGCAGCGGTGCCGTTAACAGAAAGCTGGGGATTCCCGGTGAGAAAGAAATGACCGGAGCAGGCGTCTCCTACTGTGCAACCTGCGACGGCGCTTTCTTTCGAAATAAGGTGACTGCAGTCATCGGCGGCGGTGATGTGGCATTGGAAGATGCTATCTTCCTTTCCCGCTTTGCATCGAAAGTCTATCTGATCCATAGAAGAGACAGTTTCCGCGGAGCCAAGATCCTTCAGGATGAGGCACTCTCTATCGATAAAATTCAGGTACTCTATGATACGATCCCGGATGAGATCCGGGGAGACGATCAGGTCGAAGGCCTGAAAGTTCATGATAAGAAGACCGGCGAGAGCCGGGTGCTTCCGGTGAATGGTGTCTTTATTGCTGTCGGAACAGAACCCAATACCAATGACTGGGACTGGCTGCCGGAACGGGATGAGAAGGGTTATATCAAAGCAGGTGAAGATGGTGTAACTTCGATCCCCGGCATTTTTGCTGCCGGCGATGTCCGGACCAAGCAGCTTCGCCAGGTTATTACGGCGGCTTCGGATGGTGCCAATGCTGTAACAAGTGTGCAGAGGTATCTGATCGGGCATTGACAGTATCGTATGTCCCGTGCTATTATACTTAAGATTTAACATGTCTGTAACAAATAGAAATAAACTGTTACAAATAAGACTGGAACATGTCATATTTTGCAGATATATAAAGCAAGTAGATCCATTTGCCGAAAAATTTGCAGAAAGAATCATAGAAATCGAACAAGTATAAAAGGGGCGGGATTATGAGTGATAATCAAAATAAGAAATTTCGGAATCTGGCAAGACTTACTATCGCTGCCGGAGCAATGATTGCGGGAAGCAGTTTGACAGCGAATGCGGCACCTCTGGCAGGAGCATCCAGCCTGGCGGCTTCTTCGATCGCAAGTACGGTAAGTAGTTCAGAAAAATCTTCCGCTACTGAAACCAATCATGTAAAATCCGCATCCACCAGAGCCGGTGTTTCTTCCATGCTGGCCAAGATCACAACGGCTTCTCAGACCAAGGCAAATCTGAAGATCACGGCGGAGAAGGAAGCTCAGGAGGCTGCAGAAGTTGCAGCAGCCAATGCGGCAGCAGAAGAGCAGGCACGTTATGCCAAGCTTGCCGTTGCCAATGTCAGTGATTATGCTTATGTCAGGACTGCTCCGGATTCCAACAGTGATTATGCCGGAAAGCTCTATCCGAATACGGTTGCAACGATCAATGGTCAGGAGGGTGACTGGTATAATATTACTTCCGGTGATGTCAGCGGATATGTCTACAAGGATTTCCTGATCATCGGCGATAAGGACAAGATCAATGCCGCAGCCAGGAATACCGTTACGATCAATGCGGATACCTTGAGAGTCAGAACAGCTCCGGATGAGAACGCCCAGATTCTGACCATGGTTGCCGGTACAACAGAACACACAGTAACCGATAATTCCAATGGGGACTGGATTGGTATTGCTACCGATGCGGGAAATGGATATGTCAGCCGTCAGTTTGTTTCTGCCGTAGCCACCAGCTATTCCTATGCAGAATCCAAAGCAGCAGAACAGGCTCGTCTGGCTGCAGAAGAGGCCCAGAGACAGGCAGCTGCTGCAGCAGAAGCTGCAAAGCAGGCAGCGGCACAGAGAAAGGCTGCGAGTCAGGCAAGAAATAAGAGCACGGGCGGGAAAGCTCAATCTTCCGGCCGCACTTATGCAGCACCGTCCGGCGGTTCCGGAAGTGCTGTTGTAAGTTATGCAAGCCAGTTTGTCGGTAATCCTTATGTCTATGGTGGAAGCAGTCTGACCAATGGTACCGATTGTTCCGGATATGTCATGAGTGTTTATGCCAAGTTTGGTGTAGGACTTCCTCATTCTTCTTCCGCAATGCGTTCTCAGGGCAGAGGGGTCAGTGTTTCTGAAATGCAGCCCGGAGATATCGTCTGCTACAGCGGCCATGTCGGAATCTATGCAGGCGGCGGTCAGATTCTGAATGCGTCGAATCCGAAGTCCGGTATCAAATATTCCAATGTAAACTATGCACCGATCCTTTCTGTTCGGAGAGTGCTGAACTAAAATGAACGAAAAGCAGGGCAGGAATATTAGAACAGAATACAAAGAAGACATCAGGGGGACCTTCCATTTGGAGGTTCCCTTTTTTTATTTACATCTTGCACATATTTGGAGGTTCCCTTTTTTCTTATATACATCTTGAACCTATACATCTTGCACAAAGTTTATAGATTGTTTAGAATTTGACAGGATCTGTCCACAGTTTTCCACGCCGAGAGGAGATTTTTTCCACAGAAACAAGGCCGAAAATTGGACTTATACACAGACTTATCCACTTTATCCACAAACATGGGATAGAATCGAAAAAATGACGAAAGGCCAAAAAAGAACAACTGTTTTGTAAAAAGCTGACAAAATCCATAAAAACAAAGAAATCCGCTTGACAGAGGCTGCTATGTAAAAAATGCCTAAATTCACAGAAAGAGGTATTCCATTTTTCGTGCATTTATATTAAACTGAATAAAGATATGGTAAAAGTACCATAAAACACCGAAGCGGAATTGTTGAATGTGTATAGTAATCATGAAGGAAATTGGGGGATACAAAAGTGGTATCAAATCAGGTTCTGCAGAAAACCCTCGACGGGTTAACTCAAATAACGAAGAAAAGCTTTGCTGTGACAGATTCGGAAGGCGGTATTCTCGCTACAACGATGGAGGATACGAAACGCTATGTGGATAGTGCCCGCAGCTTTGCCGGTTCAGATGCGGATAGCCAGACGATTTTCGGTTGCCATTATATGAAGGTCTTTGACGAACAGAGACTGGAATTCATTGTGATTGTCCGGGGGGATTCAGAAGAAGACTATACAGCAGCCCGGGTTCTGGCCTTTCAGATCCAGGAATTGATGATCGCTTACAGAGAGCGTTTCGACCGGGATAATTTCATCAAGAATCTTCTTTTGGATAACTTACTCATGGTCGATATTTATAATCGGGCAACACGACTCCATATCGATGTGGAAGCCCGTCGTATCGTTC
This sequence comes from Lachnospiraceae bacterium, assembly GCA_029100405.1. GTDB lineage: Bacteria > Bacillota > Clostridia > Lachnospirales > Lachnospiraceae > Lachnocurva. The sequence goes on from JAQXPG010000101.1 coordinate 31,159, forward strand.
TGGTGGTGGAAGTCGGCGATGATAAGGACGGGGATGACATGGAACGTGTCAGAACGCTGTTCAGCGGAAGGTCGAAGGATTTTGTCACGGCCGTTGATGAGCAGAACATTATCATTGTAAAGGAACTGCAGCCCGGTGACACTTATGACGATGTCGCAAAGATTGCCAATACCATCGTGGACCTCTTCCATGGGGCTCCGGATCGAAATATCCGCGTGGCTTACGGAACGATCGTCAATGAGATCAAGGATGTATCTCAGTCCTATAAGGAGGCTTCTCTGGCACTTGATGTCGGAAGGATCTTCTTCCAGGGACGAAATGTCATTGCCTATTCGGTACTGGGAATCGGCCGTCTGATCTATCAGCTGCCCATCCCTCTCTGCAAGATGTTCATCAAGGAGATCTTCAAGGATAAGACACCCAATGATTTTGATGAAGAAACCATAACAACCATTAACAAGTTCTTCGAAAATAATTTGAATGTATCGGAGACCTCGCGTCAGCTTTACATTCATAGAAATACTCTCGTTTACCGGCTGGATAAGCTGCAGAAGGCAACCGGACTGGATCTTCGGGTCTTCGAAGATGCCATCACTTTCAAAATTGCTCTGATGGTGGTAGAGTATATGAATTATATGGAGGACCACAATTTCTGACAGGAGATCTGATATAAAATGATCAAACTTGAACATGTTAGTAAGTCGTATCAGACAGGAGTTCCCGCTCTGAATGATATCAGTCTGCACATTCACCCGGGGGAGTTTGTTTTTGTAACCGGTGCGAGCGGCTCCGGTAAATCTACATTGATCAAGCTCCTTTTGGATGAATTTCCACCGACCGAGGGCAGGATCGTTGTCAATGGCAAGGATCTGTCCGCCATTAATCACAGGTCGATCCCCAAGTACCGAAGAAATATCGGCTGCGTTTTCCAGGACTTCCGTCTCCTTCCGGACCGGAATGTCTATGAAAATGTTGCATTTGCCATGAAGGTCGTAGAGGCTTCGAATCGCGAGATCAAGAAGAAAGTGCCACAGGTGCTCTCCATGGTTGGCCTGGCGGCCAAATACCGTTCTCTGCCCCGTCAGCTGTCCGGAGGCGAGCAGCAGCGTGTGGCCATAGCGCGAGCCCTGGTCAATCGGCCTCGGGTGATCTTAGCCGACGAGCCGACCGGAAATCTGGACAACCATACTGCATGGGAGATCATGGGACTTCTGGATGAAATTAATCAGAGGGGAACGACGGTTCTTGTTGTTACACATAATCTGGACATCGTAGAACGCATGAAGAAACGAGTGATCACGATCCGAAAGGGGACACTGGTTAGTGATGTGGATCCGGAGGATGATGATTTATGATGAAATTTAGCAGTATCTTTTACAATATCAAGCAGGGCTTTAAGAATATCTGGAGGAATAAAATGTTCTCCATGGCGTCCATAGCTACTATGGCAGCCTGCATTTTCCTGCTTGGTCTTTTCTATTCGATCGGATCAAATTTCCGCGGCATGGTCAAGGATGCCGAGGCCAGCGTTTCCGTTACGGTCTTTTTTAACGACGGATTAAGTCAGGATCAGATCAATGCGATCGGAGACAAGATCAAGGCCAGACCCGAAGTGGAGAAGATGGAGTTCGTCTCTGCCGATGAAGCCTGGTCGGAATATCAGAAGGAATTCTTCAAGGGAAATCCGGAAGCAGCGGAAACCTTTAAAAATGACAATCCTATGGCAAATTCCGCCAACTATCAGGTTTATCTGAAGGATGTTTCACAGCAGGAAACCTTTGTAAAGTATGTGCAGAAACTGGATGGTGTCCGGAAGGTCAACCAGTCCAAGGCGGCTGCAAGGACACTGACGGATTTTAACCGTCTTCTGACTCTGATCTCCATAGCGGTCATTGCGATTCTGATTGCAGTTGCGGCTTTTCTGATCTCCAATACCATTACAGTCGGTGTATCGGTCCGTAAGGATGAGATCGCCATCATGAAACTGATTGGCGCCAAGGACAGTTTTGTCCGGGCTCCTTTCGTGGTCGAGGGTATTGTGATCGGCCTGGTGGGGTCTCTGATCCCGCTTGTGATCCTCTGGTTTCTCTATCAGAATATCCTGATCTATATCAAGAACCGCTTTACATTTTTAAGTAATCTTGTGAATTTTGTGCCGGAAAAGGAAATCTTCCATTTCCTGATTCCCGTTGCCCTGCTTCTCGGAGTCGGTATTGGCTATATCGGAAGCCGTGTCACTCTGAAACGGCACTTAAAGGTTTGACCGGACGGAAAACAGGACGCCCCCGGACAAGGATAAGCGGATGATCATGGAAGAGAGAAATATAGACCAGATGGAAGAAGAGCAGGAAGAACAGCAGATAGAAAGAAAACGGACCAAAAAGATCAAGAGACGAAGTTTCTTCACAGGCTTTGTGGCAGCACTCTTACTGGTAACGATCATTGGAATTGTCATCAGTCAGGCCCTGCATATCCGGCCGAATGGCTTCTTAGGCGCCGGAACGCAGACGAAGCTGAACATGCTTTCTTCCATTATCGATGACTATTACTATAAGAATGTGAGTGATTCCACCAAGGCGACCGGTCTCTATAAGGGCCTGATGGAAAGCATGGATGATCCCTATACGGAATACTATACGCCGAAGGAATATAAGGACCTCATGGTCAGCCTTTCCGGTGATTATGCCGGTATCGGCGCAGTTCTGACCCAGAACAAGGAGACCAGACAGGTTTCCATCGTTCAGGTCTATGACGATTCTCCGGCAAAGAAAGCAGGCCTCAAGACCGGCGATATCATCGTATCGGTGGATGGAAAGGATGCGGACAGCGAAAGCCTCGATGATTTCGTTCAGAGGGTCCGCGGGGTCAAGGGAAGTAAGCTCACCCTGGTCTATATTCGGGATCAAGAGGAGAAAACGGTCGAGATCACCCGGGAAGAGGTGATCGTACCCTCTGTTTCCTATCAGATGCTGTCGGATCAGATCGGATATCTCAGGATCTCTCAGTTCTCAACAGGAACGCAGAGCGAATTTGAGAAGGCCCTTTCTGATCTGAAGGCTCAGGGCATGAAGGGAGTGATCTTCGACCTTCGTGACAATGGCGGCGGTATGGTAGATTCTGTCGTTGCCATTCTGGATGACATCCTTCCTAAGGGAACGGTTGTCTATACCAAAGACAAGAATAACAAGAGAACGAATTATCGGTCGGATGATGAGAAACAGCTGGATCTTCCGATGACGGTCCTGGTCAATGAAAACACGGCCAGTGCAGCCGAGATCTTCACCGGCGCCGTGATGGACTTTCAGAAGGGAACGGTGATTGGAACCAAGACCTTCGGAAAAGGGATCGTTCAGACGACCCTGCCTCTGTCGGACGGCAGTGCCGTCAAGCTGACGACGGCCCGTTACTATACCCCGAAGGGGGTCTGCATCCAGGGCAAGGGTATTGAACCGGATGTCAAGCTCGAACTGCAATATTCAGGCGACAGCAGTAAGGACTATGACTGGACCAAGGATAACCAGGTCGAGAAGGCCGTGGAGATCCTGAAAGAAAACAAATCAAAATGATCAAATGAAGAAAGGAAAAGACCTTGGTAGAATTAGATAATATCAAAGTTGACCTGCAGAATTATAAGCCGGCCCTGGAAGAGACCAAAAGGGGACTGAATCTGGAAAACAAAGACCGAAAGATTGAAGAGCTGGAGAGGGCCATGGAGGCCCCGGATTTCTGGGACAATCCCCAGGAATCTACGGAGAAGACCAGAAAACTCAAGGCCTTAAGGGATGATGTGCAGGATTTTCATGGTCTGGAAAGCCAGTATCAGGACATTCTGGATCTGATTGATCTGGCCAACGAAGAGGATGACCGGGATATGATCCCGGAAGTAGAGGCAGATTTCGAAGCATTCAAGACCAAACTGGAGAATCTGCAGATCCGGACGCTTCTGTCCGGAGAATATGATCTGGAGAATGCCATCATCACATTGCATGCAGGTGCCGGCGGAACCGAGGCCTGTGACTGGACCTCCATGCTTTACCGTATGTATACCCGCTGGGCAGATCAGCACGGCTTTCAGACCGAGCTTCTGGATATGCAGGAAGGCGATGAAGCCGGTATTAAGTCGGTCACTTTCCAGATCAACGGCGAGAACGCTTACGGTTTCCTGAAGTCGGAGCATGGGGTTCACCGTCTGGTCCGCATTTCTCCTTTCAATGCCAATGCAAAAAGGCAGACTTCCTTCTCTTCCTGCGAAGTCATGCCGGACATTGAGAAGGATCTGGATGTGGAAGTCCGGGATGAGGATATCCGAATCGATACCTATCGTTCTTCCGGCGCCGGCGGACAGCACATCAATAAGACATCATCCGCCATCCGGATCACGCACTTTCCTTCGGGCATTGTTGTCACCTGTCAGAATGAGCGTTCTCAGCTCATGAATAAGAACAAGGCCATGCAGATGCTGAAGCAGAAACTCTATATGAAAAAGCTGGAAGAGAATGCCGAAAAGGAAGCCGCTATCCGCGGTGAAGTCATGGAGAATGGCTTCGGCTCTCAGATCCGTTCCTATGTTCTTCAGCCCTATACCATGGTCAAGGACTTACGAACCGGAGAAGAGTCCAGTAATGCTCAGAAGGTTCTGGACGGCGGTTTGGATCCTTTCATGCGTTCCTATCTCCGCTGGCTTTCTCTGGGAAAACCGAAGTGGAAGGGACAGGACGCAGACTAATAGAGAAAGAGGGTTGGGTCTGAATTTAGACCAATCGGATCATTGCTTTGTATAAGGGGGTTATTATGGCAAAGTATGTAATGGCATTGGATGCCGGGACAACATCGAATCGATGCATTTTATTTGATCATGACGGAAAGATCCAGTCGGTGGCTCAGAAGGAGTTCCGGCAGATCTTCCCGAATCCGGGCTGGGTCGAGCATGACGCCAATGAGATCTGGTCCACCCAGCTTGGTGTTGCCGTCGAAGCCATGAGTAAGATCGGTGCGACGGCAGCGGATATTGCAGCCATCGGTATCACCAATCAGCGTGAGACCGTCATTGTCTGGGACAAGGAGACCGGGGAGCCCGTTTATCATGCAATTGTCTGGCAGTGCCGCAGGACATCGGATATCGCAGATGCTCTGAAGGCCAAGGGGCTGCAGGAGACCATCCAGAAGAAGACGGGACTCATTATTGATGCCTATTTCTCGGCAACCAAGATCAAGTGGATTCTTGACAATGTTCCCGGGGCCCGAGAAAGAGCCGAAAAGGGAGAGCTCCTCTTTGGAACGGTTGAGACCTGGCTGATCTGGAAACTGACCAAGGGCAGGGTCCATGTGACAGATTATTCCAACGCCAGCCGGACCATGCTCTTCAATATCAATACGCTGGAATGGGATGAGGATATCTTAAAGGAACTGGATATTCCGAAATCGATGCTGCCCAAGGCGGTTCCTTCGAGTCAGGTCTACGGCTATGCAGATCCGAGCTTTTTCGGGGCAGAGATCCCGATTGCCGGTGCAGCCGGTGACCAGCAGGCAGCGCTTTTCGGTCAGACCTGTTTTGCTGAGGGGGAAGCCAAGAATACCTATGGAACCGGTGCTTTCATTCTGATGAATACCGGAGACAAGCCGGTTTATTCCAAGAACGGCCTGGTTACAACCATTGCCTGGGGCCTGGATGGAAAGGTCACCTATGCTTTGGAAGGTTCGGTCTTCGTTGCCGGTGCAGCCATTCAATGGCTCCGGGATCAGATGCGCCTCATTGATTCTGCAGAAGATTCCGAGTATATGGCAAAGAAGGTCAAGGGAACCCACGGCTGTTATGTCGTTCCTGCCTTTACCGGTCTGGGCGCTCCGCATTGGGATCAGTATGCCAGAGGCACGATTGTCGGTATTACGCGTGGAACCAATAAGTATCATATTATCCGGGCAACCCTGGAATCCATCGCTTATCAGGTCTGCGACGTCGCAGATGCCATGAAGGCCGATTCCGGCATTGAAGTGCGGTCTCTTCGGGTCGACGGCGGTGCTTCGGCCAATGACCTCCTCATGCAGTTCCAGGCAGATATGCTGAATAAGCCGGTCAATCGTCCGAGCTGCGTGGAGTCGACCGCCATGGGAGCATCCTTCCTGGCAGGCCTTGCCGTCGGTTTCTGGAAGAATAAGGAAGAACTCATGCGGAATATTACACTGGACCGGGTCTTCATTCCAAATATGGATGAAGAGACCAGAGAAGCCAAGAGAAAGGGCTGGAACAAGGCCGTCCGTTACTCTTATGGCTGGGCAAAACCGGATGAAGCAGAGGAGTAAGGATATCCTCCGGATTTCATATTCGGTTCTTAGGGTGACCCCTGACACGAATATCACAGCAGCTCAATGCTTTTGCTTTGGCAGTTTTTTGAAAAGTAAGAGCATTGAGCTTTTTTCGGCGCCGGCCCTTTCTTGGGATGATGGCAGATCGTTTGGAAAGGAATGAATGACAGAATTAACAAGCATTATACAAAGTGATCGAAGCTGGAATAAGAGAGACATGGCCAAGATCGCTCTCCGCCTCTCCGGTCCGGCCATCCTGGCCCAGCTTTCTTCGATTGCCATGCAATATATCGATGCAGCCATGGTAGGCCGGCTGGGAGCAACTGCTTCGGCATCGATCGGCCTGGTCTCGGCGGCCGTCTGGATGATGGGAGGCATTGTCAATGCCTTTTCCTACGGCTTTTCCGTCCAGGTGGCCCAGGGTCTGGGCGGCGGCGAGGAAGCATGGGTTCGAAAGGTGGTCCATCAGGGGATCTATTCCCTCCTTTTTATATCTCTAATGATTGGAGGGATCGGCCTTCTGGTCTCTTCCCGTCTTCCCTACTGGCTGGGCGGGTCGGGTCAGATGGCAGCCGAGGCCAGAGGCTACTTTATGACCTATGCATCCTTTTTGCCCGTCGTTCAGATGATGTACTTCGGCAGTGCAGTCCTGCAGGCCAGCGGCGATATGAAGACGCCATCGATCCTGTCCAGTCTGATGTGCCTGGAAGATGTGATCTTCAATGCCCTCTTGATTTTCCCTGCCGAGGCAAATATAGACCGATCTTTTGTTCCGGCACCTCTGGGGATCGGTGCAGGTCTGGGTGTGACAGGTGCTGCCCTTGGAACCTGCATTGCCTATCTCATTACGGCAGCGGCCATGTGGTACTGTATTCTTTTCCGATCCGGTCCTTTAAAGAAGAGGAAGGAGAAGAAAAGCTTTGAAAAGAAGATCCTGACCTTTTCCATGCAGATCGGTCTTCCCATGGCCTTTGAGTCAGCAGCTCTGACCGGAGCCCAGCTGGTCTCGACAAGGATCGTGGCTCCCTTAGGAACGATTGCCGTTTCCGCCCATTCCTTTGCCATTACGGCGGAGTCCGTCTGCTATATGCCGGGCTATGGACTGGAGGGAGCGGCTTCCACTCTGGTCGGACAGTCTTATGGTGCAGGAAAGAAGAAACTGGCCCGTTCTTTCGGCTGGATCACTATCCTTCTCGGTATGGTTATTATGGCCGCTGCCGGAGGGGCTATGTATTTCTTATGCCCTTGGGTCTTTCGTTTCTTAACCCCTGTGAAGGCTGTTCAGGAACTTGGTATCTCTGCCCTTCGAATCGAACTTCTGGCGGAGGCCCTGTTCGGAGCATCGATCGTTGCGGCAGGTGCCCTGCGAGGAGCCGGGGATACCTTCGTTCCGGCTTTGATGTCACTTGCCAGTATGTGGGGCCTTCGCCTGACACTGGCAGGCATCTTATCGAAAAGCATGGGCCTTCGCGGTGTCTGGACCGCCATGGCCATTGAACTGTCCTTCCGGGGGCTGATCTTCCTCCTTCGTTTTCGGACGAGTCATTATCTCAAGGATCGGGGAGGAAAAAAGGACGCTTGATAAATTCAAGACATCAGAAAGATGAACTTAGTTTCAAAAGAGGAGTCAATCATGGAAATCAGCGCAAAGATTGCAAAAGAATTAGAGATCCGTCCGGACCAGGCAGAGGCTGCCATCCGGCTGATCGATGAAGGGAATACCATCCCCTTCATCGCCCGCTACCGGAAAGAAGTGACCGGTGCCTTAAATGACGAGGTATTAAGAAAACTGGACGAACGTCTGACCTATCTTCGTGGTCTGGAAAGCCGGAAGGAAAGTGTTCTTTCTGCTATCGAGGAGCAGGGAAAGCTGACAGAAGACTTAAAGAAACGGATCGAAGCGGCGGAGACCCTGGTCGTTGTCGAGGACCTCTATCGCCCTTATAAGCAGAAACGCCGGACCAGAGCAATGATGGCAAGAGAGAAGGGCTTACAGCCTCTGGCAGATCTCATCAAGAGCCAGGAATTCACCGGCAAGCTGGAAGATGCGGCTTCGGCCTATATTTCTTCGGAAGAGGGGAAGGAAGTAGGATCAGCCAAGGAGGCTCTGACGGGAGCCTGCGACATCCTGGCCGAGGAGATCTCTGATGTGGCGGATTATCGGATCTACATCCGGGAGCTGACGGAGAAGAAGGGCAGTATTCGCTCTGTCGCCAAGGATCCTGAGGTCAAGTCTGTTTATGAGAATTATTATGATTTCGAAGAGAAGATCGAAGGACTGCCGGGTCACCGGATCCTGGCTCTGAACCGGGGCGAGAAGGAGAAGATCCTTCAGGTAAAGGTAAACCTCCCGGAAGATGAGATCCTTTCCTACCTTAGGAAGCAGATCATCGTAAAGGAAAATCCTGTGACCGGACCGGTTCTGGAAAGTGTCATAATGGATGCTCTGAATCGGCTGATCGGACCGGCGATCGAACGTGAGATCCGGTCGGCTCTGACCGAACAGGCCGAGGATGGCGCCATTGATGTCTTTGGCAAGAACCTGCATCAGCTTCTGATGGCACCGCCGATTCCCAATCAGACCGTACTGGGCTGGGATCCGGCTTTCCGTACCGGCTGCAAGCTGTCCGTTGTGGATCCGACCGGAAAGGTCCTGGATACGACCGTCATCTATCCGACGGCACCGCAGAACCGGGTGGAAGAGTCGGAGAAGATCGTGGCTCATTTGATCGACAAGTACCATATCACCCTGATCTCACTGGGCAATGGTACGGCTTCCCGGGAGTCCGAGCAGATCATTGTAGACCTTTTGAAGAAGATTCCAAGAAAGGTCAGCTATGTCATCGTGAACGAGGCCGGGGCTTCGGTCTATTCGGCATCGGCTCTTGCAACGGAGGAATTCCCGAATTTCGATGTCGGCCAGAGAAGCTCGACTTCCATGGCGAGAAGACTGCAGGACCCCTTGGCAGAGCTGGTGAAAATCGACCCGAAGGCGATCGGTGTAGGCCAGTACCAGCATGATATGAACCAGAAGAAACTGTCCGAGCAGCTTTCGCATGTGGTCGAAGACTGTGTCAATGAAGTCGGCGTCGATCTGAATACGGCCTCTTATTCTCTGCTCGAATATGTTTCCGGTATGACGAAGACCATTGCAAAGAATGTGGTTTCCTATCGGGATCAAAATGGCCGTTTTAACTCCCGCCGGGATCTCTTGAAGGTGCCGAAACTCGGGCCTAAGGCCTTTGAGCAGTGTGCCGGTTTCCTTCGGATTCCGGGCGGAAAGAATCCTCTGGACAATACTTCCGTTCATCCCGAATCCTATGAGGTGGCAGAGAAATTGTTGAAGTCTCTGGGGCACAGCCCCAAAGACCTGGCCAAGGGAGGTATCTTGACCATCGACCAGGAGATCGGCGACGTGAAGAAGGAAGCGGAAGAACTGGGCATCGGCGAGCTGACCCTTCGGGATATTGTGAAGGAATTGAAGAAACCGGGCAGGGATCCCCGAGAAGATATGCCAAAGCCAATTCTCCGGTCAGATGTCCTGTCCATGGAAGATTTAAAACCCGGTATGGTATTAAAAGGAACGGTCCGGAATATCGTTGATTTCGGCGCTTTTGTCGATATCGGAGTGCATCAGGACGGACTGGTCCACATTTCTCATATGACAAGGAAGTTTATCAAACATCCCCTGGAAGTCGTTTCGGTCGGCGATATTGTAGATGTTGAAGTTCTCGAAGTGGATCCGGAGAAGAAACGGATTGCTCTGACCATGCTGATTGGCGAGGAAAATGCAAACCATGGCAAGAAGGCTTCCGGGAAGGGCGATGAGAAGGAAAGGGAGAAAGACCGGAACGGGGAGAAGAGC
>JAQXPG010000102.1 GCA_029100405.1 Lachnospiraceae bacterium
CTGTAAGCGGATCTCAGTCCGCGAGTGCAAGTACGTCAGAGTCCATTAGTACAAGTACTTCTAAGTCGGTAAGTGAATCTCAGTCAGTGAGTGAAAGTACCTCGGAGTCCATCAGTGCAAGTACCAGTACTTCTCAGTCCGCGAGTGTAAGTACCTCGGAATCCGAAAGTAAATCCGAGAGCGAGTTGGGGTCAGAAAGCGCAAGTACCTCAGAATCTGAAAGTGAATCCGCGAGTGAGTCGGAATCAGCAAGCATAAGTGCTTCAGAGTCTGAGAGTGAATCCGAGAGCGAGTCCGAATCGGAAAGCACAAGTACTTCAGAATCTGAGAGTGAATCCGAGAGCGAGTCCGAATCGGAAAGTGTAAGTACTTCGGAATCTGAGAGTGAATCCGAGAGTGAGTCTGAATCGGGAAGCACAAGTACTTCAGAATCTGAGAGTGAATCTGTGAGCGAGTCGGAGTCTGAAAGCCTGAGTGGTTCAGAATCCGAAAGTGAGTCGGAGAGTGCTTCAGAATCAGAAAGCGTAAGTGCTTCAGAATCTGAGGTTGAGTCCGAGAGTGAGTTTGAGTCAGAAAGCACAAGTACTTCAGAATCTGAAAGTGAATCGGAGAGCATTAGTGCATCTGAGATTACCAGTCGTTCAGTGGAATCTGAGAGCAATAGTGGATCGGAAAGCACCAGCCGTTCTGTAGAATCCGAGAGTGTTTTGGCATCGGAGAGCACCAGCCAGTCGGCGGAATCCGAGAGCGTTTCAGCATCGGAAAGCAACAGCCGTTCCGTAGAATCCGAGAGCACCAGTGCATCTCAGTCAGTAAGTGTAAGCACTTCTGAATCCACCCATGCAAGTGAGAGTACTAGTATCTCAGAATCTGAAAGCAGATCTGGTTCTGAGAGTGTCACTATCTCCGAATCCGAAAGTGGGTCCATCAATACAAGCGTAAGCAGCTCAGAAAGTATTAGTACCTCTGAGTCCTTAAGCCTAAGAAATTCGGAGAGTACCAGCACTTCAGAGAGCTTGAGCCAGAGTGAAAGCGAGTCAACGTCGACCAGTCTTAGTACTTCGACTTCGACCTCGACCTCCTTAAGTGAGGCACAGATTCCAGTACCTGCACCAACACCTGTTCCGACGCCGACTCCAGCGGTTGCTACTCCAACTCCGGCAGCACCCGTAGCTCCTGCACCGCTGCCCTTACAGGTTACCGGCGGTAATATTGTGACACCTGGCGGAAATATCAATCTGACGCCGCAGGCAAATGCCAACCCTGCCCAGGCTCAGGCTCCTGCAGCAGAGGATCAGTTGGTTGAGAATCAGGAAATTGAGACTCCTGCAGCAAATAAGAAGCTGGATAAGGACAGCGGAAAACGCTGGATCTGGTGGTCCTGGCTTCCTCTGGCAGGCGTCATTGCCTCCATCATTGATAAAATCATTCCGAAAAAAGATGAGGAGGAAGAGAAAGATAACAAGAAAAAAGAGGATGAAGATCAGAAAAGATAAGCATTGAGCTTAGAACAAACCATTGGAGGTACGGATTGAGATGGGCAGCAGAGAGAGGACAAATGAATTGGGAAAGCGTCTGCTTTTCACAGCCTTTGTGCTTGCTCTCTACCTCATCGGCCGATCCGTACCTCTTTTTGGTATTGAAAAGACGGATGCCTCTCATCAGAGTGCCGATCGAATCCTCTTTTCTATCTTGAATGGTGATGTGTCCAGGACATCCATCCTGGCGCTTGGAATTCTGCCTTACATGAATGCTTCGATTCTTGTTATGTTTCTTACGGCTTTCCGGTCGGAAGGCGCTCGTCGACATTTATCAGGACGGAAGATAAAGCGCTTGCAGGGGGCTGCGACATTAGGATTCACCTTGGTTTTTGCTTATTACTATTCCGGTCAGTATCAATACAGGAGAGATCTTATGCTTCTTCGGATCCCTGTCCTTCTGGAATTGGCGGGAGGCGCCCTCTTCATTGCCTGGATCGCTGATCGAAACAGGGAGAAAGGGATCGGTGATATGGCACCGATTTTCATTCTGAATCTTTTATTCAGTTTCGGGAATAGCTTGCACAAGGCACCGCTTTACCAGTATCCCAAACTTTTCCTGGTCAGTCTCCTGGCAGTTGGGATGACGCTTTTTCTGGAGAATCATTTCTTAAGGATTCCTTTAATGAGAGTCAGTATCTATAATACACATAGCGAGAATAGCTATATCGCTTATAAATATAGCCCCGTCTCTACGATGCCTGTCATGTTCGCAACATCCATTCTTTTTCTGGTTCGTCTCCTTTTCCAGGGCTTGATCTTGATCGGCGTCAAAGAGAAGGGATTTCTTACATTAGCATCCGATCTGACCATTGGGAATCCTTTGGGTGATCTGTTTTATCTATTGATCATTGTTTTGATGTCGATCGCTTTCTCCTTTCTTATCTTGAAACCGGGAGAAATGGCAGATCAGCTCCTTCGAAGCGGGGACTGCATTCCGGGAGTCTATCCGGGAAAGAAAACTATGGGATATCTGGCCAGGCGAGTACTGGGACTGGCTCTTTTGAGTGGAAGCTTTCAGGCCCTTTGTTTGGGAGTATCCCTAGGATTGTCCTACAAGGGACAACTTACACCAGCTTTAGCTCTCTTCCCATCCAGCATAATGCTGTTTACGGGCTTCCTTACGAATATTGTGAGGGAGATCAGTCACTATTATCGCTTTGATTCTTATCGGTTTTTTCTTTGAATAGAGGGAGAGAGTTATGCTTTACTTTATCCCGGCCTGGTATGATGAAAATCAATGGAGAGAAAGGGAAGAGGTCTGGTATCGGCCGAAGACATCCATGGAGGCAGATGATACAGCTAAGGAGATACAGCTTTTTTATAGAAGAAACCTATGTCCGCTGAAGATCATTCTCCTCTCATCGGCGCCGAATTTCCGACATTTTCTCCATCGGCTTGGCCTGATCCACGTGGAATATTGGTCTATATTTGATGCGATGCAGTGCATACGGGGAAAGCAATTAAACAGTTTTTCCTACTATGACCTGGCATGGCCTGAGGGGACCGAATTCCACTTGACACCATTTGCAGCCATTGCAAGTCTGCATGGAGAACGCATTGCCTTGATTCAATTCGGGGAGGGCGGGAATCTGATCCGGATCGAAAGATATGAGGAGGGAAAAGAGGTCAGTGAAATTTCCTATGACGACCGGGGTTTTATTTCCTCCATTCGTACGCTGGATCAGGGGAAAGTGATTCGTGAAGATTTTCTGGATAACATGGGTAAGGTTCGTTTTTCTCTGCTTTCAGGCGGAAGGGTAGAGATCAATTCAGATCTCCCTTTCTATGAATTGGAAACCGGAAGCGGGCGGATCCAAAAGAGTTATCAAAAGCTGCAATATGCATCCTTAGAGGATGTCATTGGGGAGGTTTTCTCTTCCTATTTGGAACAGCTGGATGCAGAATCGGTTTTCTGTATCGCCAATCATGATCGGCACGCAGCACTCTTACAGAAGGCATTGAAAAAAAGAAAGACCATCGTGACGGTATATGAAGCCAGGAAGAAGGTTTGCAACAGTCAGGTTGCTATGGATTTTCTGGCCGGGGCAGATCAGATCATTACGGATTCGGAGGAAAATGAGAAAATCGTTCGGCAAGCTCTCATCCGGAAGGGAATACCGGAAGATTTATTTGGCCATCGGATCAAAAGAATTTCTCCTTTTTCGGTTCGCCATGAGACAAGTCTTTGTCAGACTCTTCCGGTAAAGAATCTGCTGCTTCCTGTGGATCTGCTTTCGGAAAGCGACTTTCAAGAGGCCATCCTTCAGCTTGCATTTTTTCTCAAGACGCATCCTTCCGTCCGGGTTCATCTCTTCACAAGAAGTGCCGAGTACTGGGCAGAGGAGAGGATTTTGAACCGGGTGGAAGAGATCCTTTCCAAGGCTTCTTTCCCGCCGGAATGGTCAATTCAGGAGGATTCCTCGGCAGAAAACAGGACAGAGGAAGGAGGATCCTCTCAGAAATTTTTTGCTGATGTTTGTCGGGACTCTATGTCGATCCATCGTTGTATGCTCTTGCAGAGAGTCTTAGTGGATCTAAGTAAGAGACCGGATCAGTTTCTTCAGGTTTCTGCTGTCAGTCTGGGAATTCCTCAGATCTGTAAGGGAAAAACGGTTTTCTTGGAAGATGGTCAGAATGGGATCCTTTTGAAAAAAATGGAGGATCTGCCATCGGCTCTGTCTTATTATCTGGATCAGCTGTCTCATTGGAATGATGCCAGAGTCCTTGCCTATCGTCTGGGAGAACGCTATTCGTCAGAGGATATCGAAAAAAGCTGGGAGGAGGTCATAGCCGGTCTTGATTAGTATTCGAGTGCTTGCCTATTTGAATCAGGAAACCATCCGGGGGATGACATATCCGGAGGGCTGTGAATGGACCTTTGATCCTTCTCTAGAGAAATTAGAGGGAGAAAGGGAAGAATATGATGTTTGCCTGGTTGGTCATCCTCTGACCGACAGAGAGTGCGACTTACTCATGTCCCGGGTAAGAGCATACAGTCTCTTCTTTCTTTCAGATCTTACTATGACTGATAAAATGCAGCATTTATTGCAATGCCGTGTAGGGACTATGCTTTCATCAGAGGACTTAGAGAATTTTCTAGAAGAGGATCTGAGAGATTATTTTCATAAGCCTTACGGGCAGAAAGTTTCTTTATCCAGTCTGGAGATCTCTCCTTTCTTTCAAGGCCGGACCCATTGGGAAGGTATGACAGAATGTCAGTTGGAGGGAGACTTCGGAGATGATCTGCAGCAACTGGCTTTCTGGAGGATGAATATGCCGCTTTATTCGGATCAGCCCCTGGAGATCTGGTTTGAATACGATCGAAGTGAATCTGCAGAGATCGTTCTTGAAGTGGAATTATATGCCGGGGATGAAGAAGCAAGTCTTCTGGATCAGTGGACTTTATCTGAAGAGGATCTGAAATCCCCCTATGTCCTGGAAAGCATGAATAGTGGTTATCTATTCTTCCATTTGAAGGCCAGGGGAAAGGGAAGGATCTCTATCATTTCTCTTCATATTCGATTTTCCCGGCATAAGAAGGGGCTTTTCCTTCCGGGAGGGCAACGCTTTGTGACCAAAGGGAAAGAGGAGTTCTTCTATTATTTTGATCCCGGCGACTGTAAGCCTCCGCTTTCTGTCTACTTTTCCGGCTATCGTACGCAAGAAGGATTTGAAGGATATTATATTCTTAGAAAGCTGGGCTGTCCCTTTCTTTTGATCAGCGATCCCCGGCTGGAGGGAGGAGCCTTCTATCTGGGAGATCAGGAATATGAAGAGGGGATTCTCTCTGTGATCAATCATTATCTCGATTTTCTGGGGTTTGATCCTAAGAATCTGATTCTGTCCGGCATGTCCATGGGCACTTTTGGTGCTCTCTATTATGGAACTTACTTGAGGCCGGCTTATATCATTCTGGCAAAACCTTTGGAGAATCTTGGATCAATCGCACAGGCAGAACGGCTGGAGCGACCGGGGGGCTTTCCAACCTCTCTGGATGTTCAGTGGAAACGGATGCATTCCCTGAGTCGGAAAGATTCGGATGAGATGGATCAGAGCTTTTGGAAACGGTTCAGTAGTGCAGACTGGTCCAAAACAACATTTTCGGTTGCTTATAAAATAGAAGATGATTATGACAGGTCAGGTTATCAAGATCTCCTTCTACATTTAAGAAGCAATGGGGTGAGGCTGATCGGTCAGGGACGTCATGGCCGCCATAATGATAATTCCGGTGAATCCATCTCCTTCTTTCTTCGCCAGTATCGAATGATTTTGAGAAAGAGATATGGCCGAAAGGGGTTGGATCTTTCTTGACGGATGGGCCTTAACCTTCAGATCGATAGAAAGCGAAAAAAGGATGGAAGCATTATCCTGGAGAATTTTTTGGAACAATTATTTTTATGAGTCCTATCTCTATGGTTCCAAAGTAGATTTTGTAAAAAAAGATGAGGTCCATTATAAAAATGACCTGATGCCGCCCGGGACTGTAATTAAGACCTGGAGATCCCGTACCAATTTCCAGGCAGATAAGACGGAACCGACACTTCCTTTAATTGACGGGGAATCCAGCTATTCTTTTCAGTTGAACTGTGATTCGGATGTCGCAGGCGGTCTACAGCTTCGCCTTACATTTTTTGACAGGAACGGTCAGAAAATTGGAGAAAAGGTCATGAGAGAACGGGAGATGATCCTTCAATGTCCCATACAGACTTATAATTATGACGTCTCTTTGATCGGAAGCGGGGCGCACGAGTTTTGTTTTCATTATATAGAAATCACGGAGCTGACAGATTAGTATTTTGATCGTTTCAATTATTCCGGTATGCAACAAGAGAAGGGCAAATATTACTTATGAAGAGGAAACTTTTCCGTCTGCTTCACGAGGTCCGATCCTATGCCGGTCAGATGGCAGGACTGTCGGATGCAGACTTACAAGAAAAAACAGAAGATTTTCGTCAGCGCCTGCTTCAGGGGGAGACAACGAATCACCTTCTGCCGGAGGCCTATGCCCTGGTTTGTGAAGCAGATCAAAGGATCCTTGGCATGGCACCTTTTGATGAACAGGTTCTGGCTGCCATTGCCATGCATCTTGGCTACCTGGTCGAGATGAATACCGGCGAAGGAAAGACCCTGACCGCGACCATGCCGCTTTATCTCAATGCACTGACAAAAAAGAGTACGATCCTGGTTACAGCGAACGAGTATCTGGCCGAGCGGGATGCCAAAGAAATGGGGCCGGTTTATCGTTTTCTGGGCCTTACGGTGGAAGCAGGCGTTTCCCATGAGGGGAATCAGAAACAAGATACTGCCTGGAAGAGGAAAAACTATCAGGCAGACATCCTTTATACCACGCATAGTGCGCTCGGCTTTGACTATCTCATGGAACATTTGGTTCGACGGCCGGAAGACCGCTTTTTACGGGATTTTTATTTTATTATCATCGATGAAGCGGATTCAGTCCTTCTGGATGCAGCTGAGACGCCTCTGATCATTTCAGGGGCTCCCAGGGTCCAGTCCAATCTCTATGCGATAACGGATCAATTCACCAAGACTCTTCGTCCAAAGGAGGAGTTTCATGAGGAGGATCGGGATGTCTGGCTGACAGAAGAGGGAAGTCACTATGCCGAGACCTATTTCGGCATTCCCATGCTGTATCAACGGCAATATTATGAACTCTACCGTCATTTGAATCTAGCTCTCCGGGCGAATGAAAAGATGGTGAAGGAGAAGGATTATGTCGTTTCACCGAAAGGAGAGATCGTTCTCCTGGATAATGGAAGCGGCCGGCTGATGGAAGGCATGCGTCTCCAGGGAGGACTCCACCAGGCAGTAGAACAGAAGGAAGGACTTCCATTAAGTCAGGAACAAAGAGCCATGGCATCGATCACATACCAGAATCTCTTCCTTTTATTTCCGCATATGTGCGGTATGAGTGGCACTATGTATGATGCCAGGAAGGAATTACGGGAGGTTTACCATAAGACTGTAATACGGATACCGCCCCACAAACCGAGTCAGCGTGCGGATTTGCCGGATCTTTTCTATAAGACTTCAGAAGAAGAATTTCAGGCAGCGATAGCGGACTGTCAAAAAAGATATAAAAAGAAACAGCCGGTCTTGATCGTTACATCGATCATACGTGATAGTGAGAAGATCTCAAGAGCTCTTTTTGAACTTGGTATTCCGCATAATGTTCTAAATGCCAATAACAGTTACTGGGAAGCAGAGATCATCAAGAACTCCGGTCAGATGGGAGCGGTCACAGTTTCCACTGGTATTGCAGGACGGGGAACCGACATCCGCTTGGGAGAGGGAGTGGCGGAACTTGGAGGTCTGGCTGTCATCGGGGTCGGCCGCATGGCCAATATCCGCCTGGAAAAGCAGGCTCGGGGACGGGCTGGACGACAGGGAGACCAAGGGAGCAGTCGTTTCTATGTCTCATTAGAAGATGAAACGATTCGAACAGGCGTTGGCGATGATATGGAAGAACGCCTGCTGAAAAGGCACTGGTCAAAAGCTCATTTACGGCGCTATATCAACGGCGTACAAAAGGACTCCGCTTTCCGTACTTTTCAAGCCAGGAAACAGGCCGTGGACTATGATAAGGTTCTGAAACGGCAGCGTGAGGTCTTCTATGATGCGAGGACCAGGCTTTTGAATCAGGAAACGGTGAACCGTGAGATCATTGACCGGCTTACTTTTGATAATTTGAAGGCTTTTCTTAAATCGTTTGGAAGAAAAGGACCGAACCAGTGGGCTATGAACCGTTATGTTCTAGACAATATGTCCTATCAGATCCAGGCGGACCGCATTCGTGCGGATCTGCCCAAGGCCAAGATCCTTCGGAATCTGGTGGCTTATTATAGAGATCTTCTTCGTGAAAAACTGGAACATCTCCCGCAAGGTGTTTTACAGGAAGACTTTATCCGGGAAGCGGTTTTTCTGGCCATTGATCAGATCTGGATCGAAGAAGTGGATTATCTGCAGCAGCTCCAGTATGTCACGATGACAAGGTCCAGCGCCCAGCTGAATCCACTTTATGAATACCAAAGGGAAGCTCTTAGGGCCTTTCGGGAGATGGAGGATGAAATGAAATTACAGATCATGAGAAATATTCTGCTGGGGGAACCCTATCTGGACAGTAATGGAAAACTTGCCATCAACTTGCCATGAAACCGGTCGTCTCATTCCATGGAACTGTTTTTTTGCAATGAGACGGACCGTTTGTGTGTAGTGATAGGAAAAAGGTGAGAAAATGATATACAATTTTAACCTCGGCATCGGATGGGCCTCCAGCGGAGTCGAATACGCTCAGAGTTATCGGGCTCGACTTTTTCAAATGAACCATCAGAAGGCCCGCTTTATCTTTACCGATATGTTCCCAAGGGAAAATATCGAGCATATGACGAAGAATATTGGTTTCTTGGATGAGGAAGTGATCTGGCTTTATACCTTCTTCACCGATCAGATGATCGAGCCTGTCAGTTTCCGGAAGCAGGATCTGGAAGAGACCTTCGCTGATCCTTCTTTTACTTTTCAGAGGGAAGGAAAAATTGCTCATTACAATTTCTCCGGTCATAATAATTTTTATCGGGTCTACTTCACCGATGAGGTACATGATCTGGTTCATCGGGTCGAATATGTCTCCCGAGGATTTCTGATTCGAAAGGATTATTTCACCTCGAGACTTATTTATTCGGAATACTATGCGCCTAAGGATGGGAAAGCCCGTCTCTACCTCCGTCGCTTCTTCCAGAAAGACGGATCGATCGCCTATGAGGAGATCCTGGATGGAGAAGATGAGACCAATGCCATCTTCCAGTTCTCGGATCAGATCTGCTATGGTAAACAGGAGTTTGTGGCTTATTTCGTCCGCAAGCTATCCCTGACGGCAGGGGATACCGTCATTATCGACCGGACCACCGGGATCGGAGAGGCTATTTTGGAAAATGCAGGCTCTGCCCGGGTCGGCATTGTCATCCATGCAGACCATTACAGTAAAAATGCGACGAATGCGGACTATATTCTCTGGAACAATTATTATGAATATGATTTTGCCATGTACCGGCATATTGATTTTTATATCACGGCAACCGAGGTCCAGAATCGGACTTTGCGAGAGCAGTTTTTGCATTATGTCGGACAGGAACCCAATGTCTGGACTATACCGGTCGGGGCACTCCCGGAATTGAAAAAGCCTAGGTTGCCCCGGCGCAAACATGCCATCATAACGGCCTCCCGTCTGGCCAGGGAAAAGCATATCGACTGGGCCATCCAGGCGGTAGTCAGAGCCAGGGAGAAAATCCCGGATCTGACGTTTGATATCTACGGCGTCGGTGGTGAAGAGAAAGCCCTGAAAGACTTGATCGAATCATGTAAAGCGTCTTCCTATATCCGGCTTATGGGGCAGGCAGATCTGAAGGAAGTCTATCAGGAGTATGAACTCTATTTATCGGCTTCGATGAGCGAGGGCTTCGGTCTCTCAGTCATGGAGGCAATCGGATCCGGGCTCCCGGTCATTGGTTTCAATGTCCCTTATGGGAATCCGACTTTCGTAAAAGAGGGGGAGAATGGGTATCTAATTGATCCGGAAGCTTTGCTCACAAGCCCCATGAAGATTAACGCCTTGGCAGAAAGGCTTGTTCTCTTTTTCCGGGAAGACAAGTGGGAGCAGATGTCAGAGATGTCGTATCAGAAAGCAGAGAATTTCTTGGAAGAGGAGGTGAGAAAACAATGGCTGGCATTACTGCAATAGCTTCCCTGCAAAAACCGGAGCAGGGAATTCTCCTTCTTGATCATATGGATGATGCGGCGAAGAGATTAAAAGATTCCTTTCGTATGGCGGGATTCCAAGGCCTTGTGATCTCTTGCAGCGGAGCAGATTTTCTGCCGGAGGATGTCGTCTCTCCCTATCAGTATTTCTGCCATCGTATCAGGGGACAGGAAAGGAGGAGAGATGCCTTGGTGATGGGGGAAAGCAAAAACCGGCCCCGTTACTTTAATGAAGTCAATCGCCCGGATTATTGGGAGATCTCTGGTAATAACACGTCCGCTGAGATTCATGAACGACAACATTTGCGTGGGCGGATCCACTATCTGTCCGGTCAGGGAAGCCGTCTGGTCCGATTTGTAGATTGGCTGGATCCGAATGGAAGACTTCGATCCCGGGATCACTATGACGAGAGAGGCTTCTTGTCGGGGCGGTCTATATTTGACAATAAAGAAAAGATGATTCAGAGGTCCTGGTTGGATCCGGAGGGAAGGACATGTATCACGGAAAATAATGTGACTGGGGATACGATCCTGAACTGGAAAGGAAAGGTCTTCTTTTTCCGGGAGCGGGCGGATTTTCTGCTCTTCTTTCTGAAAGAGATTGGGGAGACCGGGGATCGGATCTTCTATAATTCTTTGTCGATTCCTTTCTTTGTTTCAGAGCGTCTGCGTCGGCCCGGTAAGGAGGATATTCTTTTCTGGCAGGAGGGTAGAAGATCGGATATTCCGGGTAATATGAAGATCATTCTGACTGGGAAGTCGAATCATACCCGGCGGATCTATGTTCAAAATCAGGAGAGTTATCAGGCTTTGCTGGATCTCGGCGCATCGAAAGACATCCTGCGGCCTCTGGGCTATTTACAAAAATATGAGAGGAAGAGCCGCCATGGTCTTGATATTATGATTTCGACCAATTCCGATAAGATCCGTAATATTAGGGAGATCGTTCGGGCTATGCCGGGAATGCATTTCCATATTGCTGCGATCACGGAGATGTCGAATGTTTTGCTTGGCCTGGAGGAAGAGCCGAATGTTACTCTTTACCCGGGGGCTTATCCAAAGACTTTTGACAAGTTATTTTCCTTCGCAGATTACTATCTCGATATTAATTATGGAAATGAGATCATGGATTCCTGTCGAAGGGCTTTTGAAAACAATATGCTGCTCCTGGGATTTCGGGATACCTTACATGCACCGGGGTATCTGCCCAAAGCACATGTTTATGATAAATGGGAAGACTTGACAGCAATGCTTCAACAATGCATGGAGTCAAAAGAACGGTTGGACCGAGAACTAGCCAAGCAGAGAGAAGCCCTGTCAGGCGGAAGTCTTATGGAATATCAGAGTATTCTGATGTGACAGGCAATGCAGGGAGCAATGTCAAAAAGCAGTGTTACAGGTGTTGCAAGTTGTATTGTCAAGGTAGAGAAACAGGCAATGCAGAGAGCAATATCAAAAGCAATGGAAAAGGTAGTGTACAAGGAGGAAAAAATATGTTGGACTTTCTAAAATCAATTTTATTCGGCAAAAATCAAAATGACATCATGATCATCATTTTTCTGGAGTGGATGCTGGCTATCTATGGAATCGGTATGACAGTTGCATCCAAACGTCTCTGGGCAAAGATCATCAATCTGATTCTGACCGTTCTTTGGGTGGTTTGTGCCATCTTGAATATGGTTTATAACCTGTGACCGCAGAGACGGAATCGGCATACTTCTGGTAGAATTAATGGCATTGAGTCATTTGCATTGGAAGGAAATGCGATTAAGACCATAGAAATAAATTGCAGTCAAGACCATGGAAATCAATGTAGCAATAGACCAAGTGTCGGTCATTGGATATCAATTGGCTGTTGTCAAGCTTACCGGTAGATGAAATCGATATATGGAATTTTCTCCAAAATATTGCGTAAATCCAGGAGACTCTTGGGTTGGTAAGAGTCTAAAAATCGATATAGGTTTATTTTCTTCAAATATTGCGTAAATCAGGTCCTCTTGATAGCAATCATTTTATCTGTATTTCATATATCGATATCTGCCGTAAAAACCGCCTTGATGAACAGGTGAAGTATGCAAATAAATGTAGGAAATTTCATATATCGATATCTGCTGTGAAGATCACCTTGATGAAAAGGTGAAATTTGACTCATTTTCAAAAGAGTCCCCCCTTATTCCAAGATTGAATTCACTTAAAATTAAGTATATGATAAGAAAAGCAATTCCTTTGACAGAAAATGCAAACTACCCCCAAAGAAATTTTGAAAGGACATTTTGGTGAGACCCGGTGATTTATTAAGACGATCCCGTGTCAGATTTTTGTCATCGATTCTCCTTTTTTGCCTGTTTTTTGTGGCC
>JAQXPG010000103.1 GCA_029100405.1 Lachnospiraceae bacterium
AAGGTCCACTGAAAAGAATAAGGCCCGGTGGTTCAGCTGGTTAGAACGCCGCCCTGTCACGGCGGAGGTCGAGGGTTCGAGTCCCTCTCGGGTCGTTACCTGTCATGATTCCTTTTTGATCGTGACAAGGAGTAGTTGCATTAGAAGATCGGGCTTCGCCCGAGGGCAACTGCGTAGGTCATGATTTCTTCGAGACCGTGACAAGGAGCAGTTGCAATGGAAGATCGGGCTTCGCCCGAGGGCAACTGCGTAGGTCCCGATTTCTTCGAAATCGTGACAATGTATGTGCGTGTAGCTCAGCTGGATAGAGCACTTGGCTACGGACCAAGGTGTCGGGGGTTCGAATCCTCTCACGCACGTTTGGAAAGGAGATGCAAGAGCATCTCCTTTTTTTATATTTCGGGAAATGCAAATACTTCTCTCTTTTCTTTGGATTTCCAACGTTATCTCTTCTTTATTTATGGTACAATTCACTTAACCAAAAAGGAAATAAGAACTTTTAGATATCTTTTATTCATCAGGAGGAAAGATCATTATGAAGAGTTTTGATTATGTTGTAACTAACCCGCTTGGAATTCATGCTCGTCCTGCTGCGAGAATCGCCCAGGTCTGCATCGGTTATAAGAGTGAGGTAACCTTATCCGTTGATGGCGCTGAAGCCAATGGTGCGAATGTACTTTCGATTCTTCGTCTGGAAGCCATCAAGGGATCGACCCTCCATGTGGAGGCGGCAGGACCGGATGAAGATGAGGCACTTCAGGCTGTCCGGGCTGTTCTTGAAGAGGAGCAGCCCAAGGGAAAGAAGGCGGATATCCTTAAGATTGCCTTCTTCGGTACTAAGAGCTATGACCGGATCTTCTTCAGTGAACTGGCGAAAGACCGTGGAGTCGGTGCTTACAATGTCGATATCAAGTACATTAAATCTCGTCTGACAGAGGAGACGGCTTATCTTGCGAAGGGTTACGATGCGGTCTGCATTTTTGTAAATGATGAGGCTCCGAGACCGGTCATTGAAGAATTACATGATGTCGGAGTGAAACTGATCCTGCTCCGCTGCGCCGGATTTAATAATGTAGACATCGATGCTGCATCGGAATATGGCATCACGGTTCTTCGTGTTCCTGCTTATTCACCTTATGCGGTTGCAGAGCATGCCATGACGATCATTCAGGCTGCGAACCGGAGGATCCATAAGGCCTATAATAAAGTCAGAGATAATAACTTCGCCCTGAGCGGACTTCTTGGAGTGGATCTCCATAATAAGGTTGCCGGCATTATGGGCACCGGCCGGATCGGCGTCTGCATGGCGAGAATCTGCAAGGGCTATGGCATGACGGTTCTCGGCTGGGATGCATTTCCAAATAAGAAGCTTGAGGAAGAGGGTCTTCTCACCTATGTGAGCAAGGAGGAACTCCTGCAGAGGGCGGATCTGATTTCTCTGCATGCGCCTCTCATCATGGGCGAGGGCGGAACCCATCATCTGATCAATCGTGAGACCATTTCCCTGATGAAGAAGGATGTCATGCTGGTCAATACCAGCCGTGGCGGTTTGATCGATATTGAGGCTCTGATCGAGGCTTTGAAGGAGGGACATTTCCACGCGGTTGCACTGGATGTTTATGAGGGCGAGGATGCTAATGTCTATACGGATCATTCCGAGGATATGCTTTCCAGCGATGTCGTTGCAAGACTAACGATGTTCCCGAACTTGATCCTGACTTCTCACCAGGCTTTCTTCACCAGAGAGGCCCTGCAGGCCATCGCCGCAGTCACCATGGAGAATGCGAGAAACTTCAACGAAGGCCTTCCTTACGGGGCTGCTGAGGTGAAATGAAGGCCGTCCGGATACACTTCATCGCTTTAATGAAGTGAAACTTATTCAAGTGAAAGACGTCATCCTATAAGAAAAATTAATAGATAATTGCGAACTTATTACCACGAGCCGCCGGCAATATGCTAAGATAGAAAAAAGTTTTTGCAGATGAAAACTTTTCAGCTGTCATGGCATATGCCGGCGGCTCGTTTCATATCACTTGTTAAGTCATCTGCGCGGGAGGAAAAAGAAAATGTGGAGTTCGATCAATCAAATCTTGGCCAAGATCGATAATGCTGTCTGGGGAGTGCCTCTGATGGCTCTGATTCTTGTAGGCGGTGTCTTACTTACCATCCGAACCAGGGGTATCCAGCTTCGAAGACTGCCTTTGGCGATCCACTGGGTCTTCCATAATGAGAAGGACCAGGAGGGTGAGGTTTCCAGTTTCGGAGCCCTGATGACGGCTTTGTCAGCAACGATCGGTACCGGAAATATTGTTGGTGTTGCAACAGCCGTTGGAACCGGCGGACCGGGAGCTCTCTTCTGGATGGTTCTGGCAGCCTGCTTTGGAATGGCAACCAAATATTCGGAAGCACTTCTGGCTGTAAAATATCGTGCGGTTTCCAAAGACGGAAAGACACTGGGCGGACCTTTCATGTACATCGAAAAGGGTATGGGCAGCCGCTGGAAATGGCTGGCTAAGCTCTTTGCTTTCTTTGGCATGTGTGTCGGTCTGTTCGGAATCGGTACCTTTTCTCAGGTCAATGGTATTGTCAGTGCGGTCAATAATTTCTTTAATCCGTCCGGAGATAAACCCATTCATCTTCCCGGGATCGGAAACTACAGTATGGTTACGATCCTTGCTTCTCTTCTGGTAGCCGTATTGGTTGCACTGGTTGTTATCGGCGGCCTGCAGAGAATTTCGAAGGTTGCTTCTGTTGTGGTTCCTTTTATGGCGATTACCTACTTCGTTTTCGGCATGCTTCTGATCCTATTGAATATCACCAAAGTCCCGGCGGCTTTTGTTTTGATCTGCAAAGCTGCATTCGCACCCAGGGCTTTCACCGGAGGTATGGTCGGGTCTATGTTTGTCGCTATGCAAAAAGGTATTGCCCGGGGTATCTTCTCGAACGAAGCGGGTCTCGGATCCGCCCCGATCGCCGCTGCCGCAGCACAGACCAAGGAACCGGTTCGGCAGGGCCTGGTCTCCATGACCGGTACCTTCATCGATACGATCATTATCTGTAATATCACGGGTCTTTCGATTGTTCTGACCGGTGCCTGGGAGGTGAAGGGACTGGAGGGCGTTGCCATCACCACTTATGCTTTCCAGAAGGGACTTCCTTTCCCGGAGCAGTTCTCAGCATTTATTCTGATGCTTTGCCTGATCTTCTTTGCCTTCACAACAATTCTCGGCTGGGATTATTACAGTGAACGTTGCATCACCTACCTCAGCGGGGAAAAGAAGAAACCTGTGAAAGTCTTCCGCTGGCTCTATATTTTAGCTGTATTCGCCGGCCCTTATATGACGGTTTCTGCAGTCTGGACCATTGCAGATATCTTCAATGGCCTAATGGCTGTGCCTAATATGATCGCTCTGTTCGCCCTGTCTCCGGTCGTTGCTTTTGAAACCAGGGACTTCTTCGCAAGAAAGAAACATCTGGAGTGAGGACTTTCGTACTTATCCTAACAGAAGACAAGAAATACGATAGTTCCGAGGCTTACCGAGGCAGGATTTGAGAAGATTTATCGTCATAGAAGACAAAATTTAAAAATACGATAGTTCCGAGGCTCACCAAGGCAAGATTCGAGGGCATTTATCGTAATAGAAGACAGATGTAAAAAATCCGATAGTGAACCCTAGGTTTCACTATCGGATTTTTGAAAATCAAACTGTATTACGATAATTGCCAAGGATAAAGGCTGTTGCACTATCGCAATTTTGAAAATCAAGCTGTATTACGATATTTGCCAGGAATTGACTCTGTTGCACTATCGTGATTTGGGAAATCAAGTCATATTATGATATTTGCAAATGCTTTGTCTCTATTTCTCAGCCTTGGCTCCCACAAAATATGGAAGTGCAACGAAGCAGACACCGCCGATGATATTTCCAATCGTGACGGCAAGCAGGTTATGCAGCCATCCGCCGAAGGAGACGGCTTGGCCGGCCGGATCAAGGAGGGCCAGGGTCAGCTGAGTCATGTTGGCGATGGAGTGCTCAAAACCGCAGGTAATGAAGGCGAAGAGGCACCAGAAGATCATGATCAGTTTTGCACTTTCGGATCTGCATTTAAATCCGCACCAGACAGCAAGGCAGACCAGAATATTACAGAGGATACCGCGGATCACAAGCTGTAAAAAGGGAGCGGACATCTTGCCTGCCGCGGCAGTTGCCAGAAAGATCTGGGCAGGCTCGGTATAGAGACCGGAGAAATGGAAGAAGACTGCGAGTAAGGCAGAACCGGCGAGGTTTCCAAACCAGCAGAGGACAAGAAGCTTTAAGGCATCTGCAAAAGAAATCTTCTTCTCAGTCAATCCGGCGGTCATCACCAGGGTATTTCCGGTGAAAAGTTCTGCACCTGCAATCACAACGAGGCTCAGGGCAATACCGAAGGCGCAACCCATGACGACCTTGGTTGCAGGAGCTCCTTTCATGAGGCCACCGATAACATTGATCAGGATATTACCAAAGCCGATATAGGCACCGGCCAGCATGGAATGGATGAAATATCCAACGGGGCTTTTCTTCAGGAAGTTAACTTTGTTTTTTGCGGCAGAGGAGACTGCCTGATACGTTTCTCCGTACATAGGATTGCCTTTCTGTTCATGTTGAGATTAATGGTCATCAGTATAAGTGAAAAGATAAGCAAGGTACATAACTTCAATTTCAGATTACCATAAAAAACGACAGAAGTATACAGACAAACTCCCTTCGTAAGCCCCATTCCGGTAAGCCCCATTCCGGTAAGCCCCATTCCGGTAAGCCCCATTCCGGTAAGCCCCCATTCTGGTAATATCCCATTTCAGTAAGCTCCCATTCCGGTAATATCCCATTTCAGTAAGCTCCCATTCCGGTAATATCCCATTTCAGTAAGCTCCCATTCCGGTAATACCCCATTCCGGTAAGATCCCTTCCGCTTTCTCTTGCACAAAGTGTCCGCGGGCCTTAGAATATCAATAAATAAGTAAGCTACAGGAGAATAAGTCTTTGTAAGTAAGCTACAGGAGAATAAGTCTTTGATCGAAGAGAAGAGGCAAGTGGAAAAATTTATTCTGATCGCAGTAGACTATGGTCAGGACTACCCGCCGGAGAAGTCATTGGATGAGCTTTCCGAGCTTTTGAAAACGGCCGGAGGAGAAGCAGTTTTTCGGGTCATTCAGAAGTTAGACAATCCTTTTCCCGGGACTTACCTCGGAAGCGGTAAAATCGAAGAGTTGAAAGCCTTTCTTCATGGCGAAGAGGAGGCAGGAAATCCAATCACAGGGGTTCTTTCCGATGACGAATTGTCGCCGGCTCAGATGGCGAATCTGGAGCAGATCCTGGGCGTGAAAGTCCTGGATCGAACCAGTTTGATCCTGGATATTTTTGCCCGGCACGCCAAGAGCCGGGAAGGAAAGATTCAGGTGGAAATGGCCCAGCTCTCCTATCAGTCCTCCCGCCTGGCCGGATCCTTCGGTATGGCTTTATCCCGTCAGGGCGGCGGAATCGGCACCAGAGGTCCCGGAGAGTCCATGCTGGAAACCGACCGCCGGGTCATTCGAAACCGCATGGCAAGGCTTCGAAAAGAGATCCGGGACATGGAGAAGTCCCGGGATACCGGCCGAAAGATGCGCCTGCAGAACGGGATTCCTGTCATCGCCATTGTCGGTTATACCAATGCCGGGAAGTCCACGCTCTTAAACCGCCTGACGTCTTCGGATGTCTTAGAGGAAGATCAGCTTTTTGCAACGCTGGATCCGACCACACGGACCGGAAAGCTCATCGATGGTCAGAAAGTTCTTTTTACGGACACGGTCGGCTTTATCCATAAGCTGCCTCACCAGCTTGTCGATGCCTTTCACTCGACTCTGGAAGAAGCTTCCTATGCCGATATCATCCTCCACGTGATCGATGGCTCGGACCCGGAGTGGCCCATGCACCGTCAGGTCGTCTATGAGACCCTCGATGAACTGGGGATCCGGGGCTGCCCTGTGATCACGGTCTTCAACAAGGCGGACCTTCTGGTGGAGCCTCTGCACGGGTCCGACGGGAGGGCTGAGCAGACGGTCTCTATTTCTGCCAAAAGCGGGCAGGGCCTGGATGGCCTCATGGAAGCGATCGCAGATGTCTTGAATGATCAAAGAGTGCTGATCGACCGGACTTTCTCCTATCAGGACGGGGCAAAGATCAACCAGATCCATCGTCAGGGCCAGGTGCTTTCTCAGGACTACAGCGAAGATGGCATCCATATTCGGGCCTACGTTCCCCGGAGTCTGTCAAATTTGGAAAGGACAAATTCGTGAAAGAGTTAGAGAAAAACGAGCGTTATTCCTATTCTTCCATCGGTCATCCGGCCTCCCGAAACCCGGAGGGCTTCTACTATTGCAGGGCGGTTGAGAGCCTGATGGCGGATGATTATGTCCTCTGCAGAGACTGCCCTTTGTACGGAGGGAATCATGCTTTGGGATTTCCCGAATGCTGGTATTATGATCTGGATCTCGAAGATGCGGAACTGATTGATCCGGAGGAGTTCTGCCAGAGAGAACATTCTCTGGTGGAAAGCGGCCTGATCCCGCATTTTCCTTTTTTCTTAACCGATGCAGAAGCACAGCGGCGTTTCGGCCTGATGGAAAAGGCGATTCAATTTGCTGCCAAAGCACATCTTGGACAGAAGAGGAAGGGAAACGGCCTGCCCTATATTTGTCATCCGATCGAAGTCATGATGCTTGTCGCAAGAATGACGCCGGATCCGGAGGTCGCGGCAGCAGCGGCATTGCATGATACTTTGGAGGATACGGATACGAGGGCGGAGGATATCCGGGAGCATTTTGGCGACCGTGTCCTGGCTTTGGTGCAAAGCGAGAGCGAAGACAAGAGGCCGGAGATGTCCAAGGAGGAATCCTGGCAGATCCGGAAGGAAGAGACGCTTGCAGCAGCAAGAAAGGACGGCCGTGACGCGAAGCTCATCATGCTGGCGGACAAACTTTCAAATCTCAGGTCGACTTACCGGGAGTGGAAGATCATCGGCGATCAGATCTTCGACCGCTTTAATGTGAAAGACAAGGCCAGACATGCCTGGTATGCAAGAGGCTGTATGGAGGTCTTACAGGATCTTTCGGATCTGCCCCAATACCGGGAATTCTGCCGGCTGGTGGAAACCATATACTCCTGAGCTATGGAATGAGATTTTGCACGGGAACAAGCAGGTAATGATGAAAACAGCAAAAGGCATTGGCAATCCATAGGAAGGATCCGAGGCACTCTGGCTGCTATCATAAAAGAAAATAAAAGGAATAGAATTCATGAAACAATGGACATTAATGGCACCCTGTCACTTCGGTCTGGAGGCTGTTTTAAAAAGAGAGATCTATGATCTCGGATATGAAATTTCAGAAGTACAGGATGGGAAAGTCCTTTATACGGGAGATCCGGAGGCTTTAGTGCTCTCTAATATTCACCTTCGGACTGCGGAAAGAGTCCTTCTGGTTGTCGGCCGTTTTCGGGCAAGCACCTTCGAAGAGCTTTTTCAGGGCATCCGCAATTTGCCCTGGGAGGATTATCTGCCCCGGAATGCCAAATTCTGGGTCACCAAAGCTTCCTCTGTCAAAAGCAAGCTCTTCAGCCCTTCGGACATTCAGTCGGTCACAAAGAAGGCCATGGTAGAGCGGATGAAGTCCTATTATAAGATGGACTGGTTTCCGGAAGACGGGCCTTCCTACCCGGTCCGCATCTTTCTTATGAAGGATGAGGTGACCGTTACATTGGACAGTTCCGGTCCTTCTCTTCACAAGAGAGGTTATCGGACGGAAACCGGAAAGGCGCCGATCTCGGAAACTCTGGCAGCAGCCCTGATCCTTCTGACTCCCTGGCATGGTGATCGGATCCTGGTGGATCCTTTCTGCGGCAGCGGGACCTTTCCCATCGAGGCAGCCATGATGGCTTGCCACATGGCACCCGGTATGCGGAGGCATTTTACGGCGGAAGACTGGACCAATCTGATTCCGAGGGAAATGTGGACCGAGGCCAGGAAAGATGCTGAGGCAGAGGTCGATCTTGACATAAAAACCGATATCCAGGGCTATGATATCGATGGAGATGTGGTGAAGATCGCCCGCCAGAATGCCAAAAGGGCCGGCGTCGACCAATTGATCCACTTCCAGGAAAGACCCCTTTCTGAGCTGCATCATCCCAAGAAATACGGCTTTATTATTACCAACCCGCCCTATGGAGAGCGGCTGGAGGAGAAGGAAGCCCTGCCTCCCCTCTACCGGCAGATCGGTGAAGTTTATAAAAGACTGGACGATTGGTCTATGTTTCTCATCACGTCTTATGAAGATGCAGAGAAGTATATCGGAAAGAAAGCGGCCAAAAACCGGAAGATCTATAACGGCATGATCCGGACTTATTTCTATCAGTTTCCGGGTCCAAAGCCTCCGAAGAGATCCGGCCAGGATAAGGCGGTGAGAAAATGAAGTTTCGTGCACGTTTTCTGATTTTCTTCCTGGTGATCGTGCTGGCCATCCTTCTTAAGAATTTTTCTTCGGATGAGCGGATCGGGACCGTTACGGCCTTCCGCGGAGCCCAGCTGGAATCCGGCGTTTTCAACCCCCTCATGGCCGGAAACGGCCGGCGGGCCGGCCTTCTTTCTGTCAAGATCGACAAAACGACCTATTCCAATCAGGGGGGAGAGACTTTTTTAAATACAGACCAGAAAGTGATGGCCTCCCTGCATTTTGTCCGGGATGTCTTTTCGGCGAGCGCATATGCAGATGCGGATGGAAAGCTGACTCTGCAGAGGAATAATCAGATCTATACCTTTCAAAGAGGAAAAAAGAAGGGGAGCCTTCTTAAGACTTCCGGTCGAAAGGGGTCGGCGGAGCAGGCGGAGAAGATCACCCTTGACCTGGCGCCCCAGGAATACAACGGCAAGTACTATTTCGGCATGGAGGATCTCTGCAAGCTTTTTGGCTATGGCTATCAATTTGATTCTGCATCCGTAACGGCATACCTGGATTCGTCCACAGCAGTAGCAGCCAGCCTTCCCAACAGATATGATCTCAGGGATAAAGGACGTGTCTCGAAGATCATGGACCAGGGAAAGCTTTCGGCCTGCTGGTCCTATGCGGCTTTGTCGGCCTTGGAGTCTTCGCTTCTTCCGGAAAAGTCCCTGACCTTCGACCCCAAGGATCTGGCCAACCGAAACAGCTACGGGATCAAGGATACGGATGAGGGATCTTATATGGTGGCTGTCTCCACCCTCTTGTCCTGGCAGGGGCCTGTCAAAGAAGGCGGGACGGACATCGCCGGTCATCTTCAGGAAGTCCATTTCTATGACCAGGATGATATGGATGATTTGAAATGGGCGATCTTCAAGAATGGCGGCGTGTCCACTTCTCTCTATGTCGAAGTCAATTCCTCGGATCTGTCCAAGTCGGATTTCTACAACAGCCGGACGGATTCTTATTGTTACAGTGGAAATAAGAAGCCGAATCACGATGTTGTGATCATCGGCTGGGATGATAATTACGATAAGAGCAAATTCGCTTCCAAGGTTCCCGGCAACGGGGCCTATATTTGCCAAAACAGCTGGGGAAGCTCCTTTGGTGACGATGGGGTCTTCTATGTCTCCTACTATGACACCAATGTCGGAAACTTCGCCGTCTCCTATGCCAAGTTTGAGAAGCCTGAGAATTACGATCACATCTATCAGTCGGATCTCTGCGGGGAAGTCGGGAAGATCGGCTACAACCAGAACACCAATATGGCAGCCAATGTCTTTACGGCAGCAGAGGATGAGGACCTGCAGGCCGTCGGTTTCTATACGACGGGAAAGGATACCCAGTACGAGGTCTATGTCGTGGACCGGTTCGAGAATACGGGTTCTCTAGCGCAGAGGAAGGAGCTGGCCAGCGGCACCCTGCATGACACTGGATTCTATACGATCCCCCTGCAGGAGAAGGTGTCGATTGCCAAAGGCCATCGTTTCGCGGTTCTGGTGGCTCTGAAGACGCCGGGGACCAGCCATCCGATTGCCATTGAGTATAAGGGCAATGATATGACGAAAAATGTAGACCTGTCCGATGGTCAGGGATATATCAGCGGAAATGGCCTGGATTGGGAAGATGTAGAGAAGGCTTACCAGGCCAACCTCTGTCTCAAGGCTTACAGCAACCGGAAACAGAGTGATGAGGAATGAGAAGGAGACAGGAAGAGATTATGAAGATTATATTTGCAACAGGTAATCAGGGAAAGCTGCGGGAGATCAAGGAGATCCTCGGAGGTCCGGGGATCGAGATCCTTTCGATGAAGGAAGCCGGTGTGGCTTGTGATCCGGAGGAGAATGGGTCTACATTTCTGGAAAATGCCTTTATTAAGGCAGAGGCCGTAAGAGAAAAGTGCAACGCTTCAAAGGATTCTTCATTACAGCAGGCCCTGGTGATGGCGGATGATTCCGGCCTTGTGATCGATGCCATGCCGGAGGAACTGGGCGTAAGATCGGCTCGCTTTATGGGGCATGATACGGACTACCGGCTGAAAAACCAGGCTATTCTGGACCGCCTTTCGGATTTGCCGGAGGAAAAGCGGTCGGCCCGCTTTGTCTGTGCGATTGCGGCTGTTTTCCCGGATGGAAGGAAAGTGGATGCTGAAGGTGTGATGGAGGGCCGGATTGCCCATGAGATCGCAGGATCAGGCGGTTTCGGCTATGATCCCATCTTCTTTTTGCCGGATAGGAACTGCACGTCTGCAGAACTTACGGAGGAGGAGAAAAATGCCATCAGCCACCGGGGCAAGGCTTTGCGGCAGATGAAGGAGAAACTGACCGGCCTTTTATAAAGACCTGTCTTTCATAAAAATAAAAGGCCGAATCGAAGGCGGGCAGATAGAAGGGAAGAATATGCGCATTCTGATTGTAAGTGACAGTCATGGGGACCGGAAGTATATTGATCAGGCCATAGAACGGGTGGAACCGGATATGATTTGCCATCTGGGCGACGCTCAGGGCGATGACATCCATATCCAGGCCATGGGAAATTGTCCCCTCTATATCGTGCGGGGAAATTGCGACAGTGACCTCTCTTTGCCTCTGGAGGAGACTTTCGATCTGAAGGGGCACCGGGTTCTGATGGCACATGGTCATTACTTCGGGGGATCTCCTTCTTCGATCGAGGCAGGGTTACAAAGAGAGGCTGAGAAAAATCACTGCGACATTATTATGTATGGCCATACCCATATCCCGGTTTTAAGGGAAAGCCCGGATCTTACGATCTTAAATCCGGGCTCCATCGCAAGACCACGACAGGATGGCCGGAAGCACAGCTATATTGTGCTGGAGATTACGAAGAAAGGGGATTTCCTTTATAATCTCTGCAGTTTGTGACACTCCACGGCTAAAGCTGTGGAATGTTCTTGCCCACATGGGTGATAGGTCACCTGGACAGGTCACGCGGACCAGCCCTGGGGCCGGGATTTTTCTCGCCCACATGGGTTATAAAATCACAGGGCCGGATGGCGGCCCGCCCTGGTCGGGTTTTCTGCAATGAGGCCGCTTCGATAGGCACTGAGCAGACATTTCAGATCTTCCAGTCGTGCTTTGAGACGCTGGCCGTTGTCGGTATCGCGGATGAGAATTCGTTTGGGAGCATTCATGGCGATGATTTGATCACTGTGGATGTCTCTCTCGTTTTGGATGGCATCTTCTTTCGAAGTAAAGGGCTCATGGGCAACCAAATGCATACCGTAGGAATTGTAGATCAGGGTGTAGCCTGCAATTCCGGTCTGATTCTGATAGGCTTTTGAGAAACCTCCATCAATGACCAGGACTTTTCCATTGCATTTGGAAGGACTTTCGCCCTTACTCTGCAGAACCGGTACATGGCCGTTTACAATGTGGCCGTCGCTGCCAAGACCGAATTCGCTCAGAACCCGGTTCATGATGGCTTCATTGTCCATCAGACGGTAGTAGGGATTCTTGATTTCCCGGTGGGTCTCTTCATCAGCGATGAAATATCGTTCAAAGGTGGTCATCCTGTTTTTTCCAAAGAGCGGCGATCTCGGGCTGGACCAGATCCAGTACATAATATCGCGTCCCTTCTGTCTTTCCTCTTCATCTACGGCGAAAAATGCCCGCCGGACATATTTCTCCAATTCATCATAGAGAGGCTTTCCGGAAAACTCATGCCCATAGACATTGACTTTCATGAAACGGCCGGATTCATCCAGCGGAATGCAGCCATGATAAAGGAGATTATTGTTGTAGACCTTGTAAAGGCTGCCCTTGTTCAAAAGGAACTGCATGTGAGTCTGGAGCTTATCACACTGTAGAAAAGCGGTCTGCATGCGGTCCATGACATATTCCTCTTCCTCTGTCAGGCGATAAGGATCTTTGGGATCTATGGTTGGAAAATTGTTATCCAGAAGGGGATATTCTTTCCCGTCCAGATGGATGGTTCCCTTGTTATAATTGATTTTCTCCAGAAGGCAGCGGTCCTCCATCTGAAATTCCGGATGACGGTGGAAAAGCTGCCCTTCCAGCTTGAACTGGATGATGGCGATGGCCTTGTGCATCTTCCGGTTCAGGCTGTCTTCTTCTTCGGTCAGAACGCTTCCTTCTACATCCTTGGTTTTAAAGAGACTGCAGGGATCGTTCCTGTATTGGTTCAGAGCCAGGGCTGCCAGAGGAAGCATGTTGATGCCATATCCGTCCTCGAGAATATCCAGATTTCCGTATCGGGCCGAGATCCGCATGATGACAGCAATGCATTCCCGGGAGCCGGCGGCAGCGCCCATCCAGGTGATGTCGTGGTTTCCCCAGCAGATATCAAGGGAATGGTAGTGGATGAGACGGTCCATGATCTTGTCCGGACCGGGACCGCGGTCATAGATGTCGCCGAGGATATGCAGATGGTCGACGACCAGACGCTGGATCAGATGGCAGAGGGCAGAGATAAATTCCTCAGCTCTTCCAATCTCGATAATGGTATCAATGATGGCATTGTAATAGGCTTCTTTATCGGTTATTTCGGGCTTTTCGGTGATCAGTTCCTCAATGACATAGGAGAATTCCTTTGGCATGGCCTTACGAACCTTAGAACGGGTATATTTCGATGAGGCTCGTTTGCAGATCTCAATCAGGCGGTAGAGGGTGATCCGGTACCAGTCGGACATATTCTGAGTGGATTTTCGGATCAGGTCCATCTTTTCCCTGGGGTAATAGATCAGAGTCGCCAGGGAATTCTTGTCGGATTCGGGCAGTGTCCTGCCGAAGACATCATCGATCTTCATTTTGACAGCGCCGGAGCCGTTTTTTAAGACATGAATGAAGGCCTCATATTCTCCGTGGATGTCTGTAATAAAGTGTTCTGTGCCCTTGGGAAGGTTTAGAATCGCTTCCAAATTGATGATTTCTGTGGATGTACTTGCTATGGACGGATAGAGCTCTGCAAGAGTCAGGAGATACTTCATTTTTAATTCCTGGCTGTCATTGGACTTGCAGACCGATCCCTGTGCTTCTGATCGGTCTGGCTTTCTGATATCTGATCTGTCCGGCTTCCTGACTTCTGATCGGCCTGGCTTCCTGATTTCTAATCGGCCTGGCTTTCTGATATCTGATCTGTCCGGCTTCCTGACTTCTGATCCGTCCGGCATTACTGATCTGTCCGGTTTCCTTATTGGTTTTGACATGATTTCCCCCGAATCCAAACCGGATTGGATTTATCCGGTTTTATCTTTCTCATAATTCCCTATGTGTAGTATATTCTTACCGATAAGGCTCTGCAAATGAATTTCGGTTGAAATAGTTGAACTTGACTTTTTCCTTGATCCATCCTGAATTGAAAAAGCTGCTTCCTGTGCAGGATGAAGGCAAGGGTTGAAATAAATCAATGAAAAAAGTGCTTGACATGAATTCTCTATTTACGTATAATAACACTTGCGTTTCGAGTTATGGCCAAACGCCAATCAGTTCGGGGTGTGGCTCAGTTTGGCTAGAGCACCTGGTTTGGGACCAGGGGGTCGCAGGTTCGAATCCTGTCACCCCGATGCATTCATTCTATATCATTTGTGATATGCGGGTGTAGTTCAATGGTAGAACACCAGCCTTCCAAGCTGGATACGTGGGTTCGATTCCCATCACCCGCTGAATCGGGATTAGTGATCAAGCTCAAGTTTTCGCTTAGGTTTTTCCTTAAGAGATTTTAGATTCAGTCCCGTTTGCAAAGTCTAGTCGTTGAGCGTTTACACATCGGGCTTTGCTTCATATATGTGTTCGTAGCTCAGCTGGATAGAGCACCGGCCTTCTAAGCCGGTTGTCCGGGGTTCGAATCCCCGCGAGCACATTGATCGCTTCTGGCGATTACATTATGGTGGGTATAGCGCAGTTGGCTAGCGCGTCAGATTGTGGCTCTGAAGGCCGTGGGTTCGAGTCCCATTACCCACCCTGTTGCTATAGCAACAATGGGCTATAGCCAAGCGGTAAGGCACAGCACTTTGACTGCTGCATTCGTGGGTTCGAATCCCGCTAGCCCAGTCAATCAAATAACCGACTGTGGTTGGCCGCTGGCAGAATATGAGTGGCATTAGCTCAGTTGGTAGAGCACCTGACTTTTAATCAGGTTGTCGGGGGTTCAAATCCCCCATGCCACACTTAAGATGGAACGTGTGAAACTTTTGGTTTCACACGTTTTTTTATTTTCTTTCAAAATCCGGTAGTTGTAGGCCTGAGTCTGGAGAGAGTTATCGTAATAGAAGCTGCTTTTCCAAAATCCGATAGTCTCGGGGCTTGAGTTAGGAAGAATTATCGTAATAGAAGCAGCTTTTCTAAGATCCGATAGTTGCGGGGCTGGGTTTGGAGAGAATTATCGTAACAGAAGCTGTTTTTCCGGAATCCGATAGTTGCGGGGCTTGATTTTGCCGAAAACAGAGGAAAATATCGTGATAGGACTTGTTTTATCAAATTACGATAGGGAATCCATGCTTGCACTATCGTAAAATCTTAATTTGTTTTGTACTACGATAATTGAGGCCGGATAGGCGTGGGATAGGCTTGTTCACTATCGTAATTTGGAAATTTCATTCCTACTACGATATTTGAGCAAGTCCCGGCTCTTTGGGGTACCCCTCAACAAATCTGGGGTACTTCCAACAAACCCAGGGGACACCCAACAAACTTTAAGACATCAATTGAATTGCCATCCCGGTCGGATTATGATCCATCAACTTACATTAAGACATCAATTGACTTGCCATCCCGGTCGGATCACGATCCATCAACTTGCTTCCGGCCCTTTATCACCCTCTGCCGCTGCATGACACTGTAATAAACCAGGATTACATAGGCCCCGGCGGTCAGCCAGGCGGTCTGATGAGTCAGACAGATGGCAGTGAAACCGAGCCGTGGAACCATGGTCAGGGCGAAGACAGTCCGTGCAATCATCTCAATCACACCGGATCCGACGGCACGCCCCGGGTAGCCCATCCCCTGGAGAGCCGGCCGGAAGACATTGACCGGCGTCACCATGAAAAACATGAATCCGACATAGGTCAAAAAGCGGGAAGCGATCCTTAGAATCCGGCCACTGTTTGCCTGATTTGTTGAGAGAAAGAGGGATGCGGTCGTATGGCCCGTCAATGCCATCAGGGACCCGAAGATCAGCCCGTAAAGGAGGCCGAGCAGGGCGGCGGACCGGACTCCGGAGCGAATGCGGTCCAGCTTCCCGGCTCCGAAATTCTGCCCGACATAGGTGGCAACGGACGAGGAAAGAGCGACATAGGGACACATCACAAACTGTTCGACACGGTCTCCGGCGGTATAGCCGGCGATATAGATAGAGCCCAGGGCATTGTTTGACGACTGCATCACCATGCTGCCGATGCCTGTAATGGAGAATTGCAGTCCCATGGGAAGCCCCATGACAAGAAGCTTGGCGGCGACATCTTTGGACAGGATACGATTTTCTCTTCTCGGATGCAGGATCTGCATTTTTCTCCAAATATAGACCAGGCAGAGGAAACCACTAAGAAGCTGAGATGTAATGGTCGCGATGGCAGCTCCGGCGCAGCCCCAGTCTAATACAGCAACACAAAAGAGGTCCAGGAAGATATTGATGATAGAAGAGGTCAGAAGGAATAGGAAAGGGATCCGGCTGTTTCCTACAGCTCGAAGAAGAGAAGCCTGCAGGTTATAAAAGAGGGTAAAAGGAAGCCCAAGGAAAATAATGCGGAGATATAGAGTCGCGTTTCCTGCTATTTCATCTGAGACATTCAAGAGGTGAATGATCTGGCCGGTAAGGAGAGCCGTGGCACTTGTCAGGACCAGGGAAATCCCCAGAGTCAAAAGGATGGCATGATAGAGGAAGGTGCGCATTTTTCCATAGTCTCCCGCACCGAATTGTTGGGCAACCGGAATGGCAAAGCCGTCGCAGATGCCACTGCAGAAGCCGAGAATCATGAACTGAACGCTGGTGGAAGCACCGACAGCGGCGAGTGCATTGGCTCCGAGGATCCGGCCGACAATGATGGAGTCCGCCATGTTATAGGTCTGCTGTACCAGCTGGCCGAGAAGAACCGGAAGCATAAAGCGAAGGAGGAGCCGAACCGGGCTTCCCTGGGTCATATTCTGTACTTGATTGGAAGACTCTGACATGTGTGTTTCCTCTGATATAACATAAGACATAAACTTTCGACTTATTATAACAGTTTAAGAGGAGGATTCCTCCGTCTTTTTTTCATAAATACAAAAACCAGCCGGCGTCTCAAGAAGACGCCGGCTGGTTCTATATCTGTTACTATATTATGATCAGTTTTTATATGATGATCCTTGTCAAAGTTTGGAAACAACGCGTAATCAAATCATTGTTGTATCATTTCTTCAACTGAAGCTTGGCAACCAACTGGCTCATCATTTCTTCAACTGAAGCTTGGCAAGCAACTGATTCATCATTTCTTCAACTGAAGCTTGGCAACCAATTGGTTCATCATTTCTTCAACTGAAACTTGGCAACCAACTGGTTCATCATTTCAGCCTGAGAGGAGAGCTCTTCACTTGCAGCTGCACTCTCCTGTGCTGTTGCAGAGTTGGTCTGTACGACAGAGGAAATCTGATCAATTCCCTGAGTGACTTCGGCAACCCCGGCATTCTGCTTCTTGGATGCCTCGGAAACCTGAGCAACCAGACTGTCGATGTCGTGGAAGCTGTTTTCTACCTTATGCAAGGCTGCAGCGGTTTCTTCTGTAATGGTAGCGCCCTTTTCGACAGCGCGGATCGTATCTTCGATGAGATGAGCCGTATCTCCGGCTGCATCCTGAGATTTCTTGGCAAGGTTTCCAACCTCGTCTGCGACAACGGCAAAGCCCTTGCCTGCCGAGCCGGCCCGTGCTGCCTCAATGGAAGCGTTGAGGGCCAGGATATTGGTCTGGAAAGCAATATCATCAATGGTCTTGATGATCTTATTGATCTCGCCGGCCTTGGCCGTGATTTCCTGCATTGCCTCTGACATCTCCTGCATCTTTTGGTTGGAGAGAGCAACATCATCGGAAGAGGAACGGCTGATGGAAGCTGCTTCCATACTTCGGTTGGCGGTCTCCTGGATCTGAGTGGAGATGTCATTCATATTCGTAGACAGATCTTCCAGAGAAGCAGCCTGTTCGGTAGATCCTTGCGCAAGAGCCTGGGCACCGGATGCTACCTGAGAGCTTCCGCTGGAAACCTGATCGGCAGCAGTCCGAATGTCGCCCATGGTGTCAGACAGCTTGTCTGTGATCTCCACAAGGGAATCATAGAGGGGCTGGTAACCGCCGACATAGTAATGACGCTTTACATCGAGGTCTACATTGAAATTGCCACGCGCCATCTCATCCAAAACACGGGACAGGTCGTTTATAATATGGCGGAGACGGGACATCAGGTGGGAAATGCCGGTTACAAGATTTCCGATCTCATCCTTGCCCTGATAGTTCAATCGGATATCAAAATCACCATCGATAACCTTATCTGCAGCCTGGCTGACTTCCTTCAGAGGCGAGAGAGCTTTTCGCAGCAGACTGACGATCAAAACGATCAGGAGGAGTCCGATGATAATGCCACAGATGATAACCAGATTCGTCAGCATAAAGGTGGCATGATTATATTCTTTCATCGGGACTGCTGTCTGAATCCACCAGGTTGTCTGTCCGGCATCGACCGGGGTATAGAAACGCATGACCTGACCGGAGGAAGAACTTGTCTGAATATTGAATTCTTTACCCTTGGTCCACTGCTTGGAAATCTTATCGAAGGTGGTGGAGTCTACGGTCTTATTGAAATCCTTGCCAATGACTTTCTCGTGTGTGCTGAAGAGAATATTTTGGTGCTCGTTAATCAGATTGACATAAGCGTTAGGATACTCCGGCATACGCACTGCGATGGTACGGAAGACATCGGCTTTCAGATCTACTTCGACGACACCCATAAATCCGGCATCTGTTATGATGGGATAGTAGGCGCTGATCATATTGACGCCATCTTCCTTGTAGGCGTTGGTGAAACCGGCTTTGGCTTCACTTCCAAGGACCTTGGCCGGCTTATAGTAATCCTCTTCGGAGTAGGAACTGTAAGGCAAATTTTCAATGCTGTTATCCTTCAGATCTTCCTTGTTCAGATAGGGCGCATAGACCTGGGCGGAAGCAGAAAAGGCACCCGGCTCGAAGAAGACACCTGCACCGACAACATCCGGGTTATCGGATACGACCTCGAAAATGGTATTGATGATGACGCCTTCGGCATCAAAACGACTTGCCGGAATCGGAGCACCGGTCAGGCGGCTGATATAGT
This sequence comes from Lachnospiraceae bacterium, assembly GCA_029100405.1. Lineage (GTDB taxonomy): Bacteria > Bacillota > Clostridia > Lachnospirales > Lachnospiraceae > Lachnocurva. The sequence continues at coordinate 18,823 of JAQXPG010000103.1, forward strand.
TTGCACTGACAGCCTGAGGCTGGCCCTGAATCTCACCCTGGGTTGCCCAGGAAGCAGTAATAGCTGAGTCCATGCTGTCAGGCTCAGCATACATTTTTTTCAGAGCCTGCTGAATTGTGTTATTGACACTATCGGTTGTCTGTAAGGTCGTCTTGACCTGATTGCGGTTTTTCTCGCTGATGTTAAAGAAGAGCTTGTTTGTCGACTGACGAACCGAACGCGCAACGACAATAGAAACTACGGTATTCATTGCAAAGAAGGACAGTGCAATGACAATCGCACAGATCAGGGCAAGACGAGCGGCCAGGCTGTGAAAACCGGAGGACTTGCTTTTCCTCCCTTTGCTTTTTTTAGAGGCAGCAGATGCCTTCTCTGATGCTTTCTTTTGTTCTTCTATCGATATTTGTCCGGATTTACTTTGTTCAGACCTGGAGGACTCCGTCTGGGTGGACGGATCTGCCTTCAAGCGCCTTTTCTTGAATGCTTTCATAATAAATCTCCTCACCTTAACAATGATTACAGAGAAATATCGTCAGAAAAGGGTGAGGAGATAATGAAAAAAATGTTAATTTTTCTAAGAATTTTCCATGTTTCTTGTGGATATTGGTGGAGATTACTCGTCACCGAAGGTGACACCCATTAACTTGGCATCTTTGATCACTTCGCCCTCCGGATCGACATATTTCAGCTTTCCAGCGCTTTCTGCGAGAGGAATAGAGGTGATCTCTCCGGCCTGACTTACAACGAGACGGCCGAACTTCTTATTCATGATTAGCTTTGCACCTTCAATGCCGAAGCGGGTGGCATACATTCTGTCATAGGCAACCGGGGATCCGCCTCTCTGGGCATGCCCGATGACTGCAGTGCGAACCTCGATATCAGGAAGTATTTCGGAGAGCTGGTTTGCTATTTCTACGACAACGCTGGCACCGTTTCGGGCCGCCACCTTGGCCTTGTATTCTTTCTTGGACAGTTTGGCGTCTTCCTTGGAGATGGCACCTTCCGCGCAGGCAATCACAGTAAAATTCTTGCCGATTTTCTGCCGCCTTTTGACCCTCTTGGCAACCACGTTGATGTCATATGGGATCTCGGGCAGGAGAATAATCTCCTCGCCGGCGGCCAGACCTGCTGCCAGTGTGATATGACCAACCCTGTGCCCCATGATCTCTACCACGAAGACACGGGTATGGGATTCTGCTGTTGTATGGATCTCGTCCAGATTCCGCACGGCAACATCAATGGCAGACTGGAAACCGAACGTATAATCGGTGCCGTAAATATCATTGTCTATGGTTTTCGGCAGCCCGATGACATTCAAGCCCTCTTCGGACAGCATATTGGCGGACTTCAGAGAACCATTTCCACCCAGAACGCAAAGCGCATCCAGCTTCAGCTCCTGATAGGTCTTTTTCATGGCAGAGACCTTGTCAAAACCATCCTCAATGACCCGCATTTTCTTAAAAGGGCAGCGGGAAGTGCCGAGAATGGTGCCGCCCTGGCTTACGATGCCGGAGAAATCGCGCGGCGTCATCTTGATGTAATCCTTATACATGAGTCCGCGATAGCCGTAACGGAAACCGATGATCTCCAGATCCGGAATATTATTGTAGAGAGTCTTGGCCAGTCCCCGCATGGTTGCGTTCAAAGCCTGGCAGTCCCCACCGCTTGTCAGAATACCTACCCGATATGCCATAAGATGCTCCTTTCTCGGAATGAATATTTTCCCGAAATCTTATTTGCCTTCTTCATCAGACGTATTGTTCAGCGTGAATCCCGAGAAGAAATATTCCTGAGAATTCAGCTTTTCCTTCTTGTTCCGGACCTTCCGGTACTTGCCGTCAGATCCCAGCTCACAGGCCTTGACATTATCCTGCAGCATAATTCGGAACATGGACAGGATCTTATTCCGACAGCTTTCATTGTAGATCGGTGCGGCAATTTCAACCCTTCGCTCTAAGTTTCTCGTCATGAGATCCGCCGATGAAATATAGACCGCGGGATTCTCTGCACCGAAGATATAGATTCTGGAGTGCTCGAGGTAGCGGCCGACAATCGAAATAATATGGATATTATCCGTATAACCCTGTATGCCGGGCGTGATACATGAGATGCCACGAACGATCATATCGATTTTGACGCCGGCCTGGCTGGCCTCGACCAGCTTTTCAATGACGGGCTTACTGGTGACAGAATTACATTTAAAACCAATATAAGCAGGCTTTTTCTGCTTTGCCTTCTCGATTTCCTGATCAATATAGGAAAGGATACGGTCCTGCATGGCATGCGGGGCAACCATCAATTCATTGATATGACGGATGGTCTGTTCCTGAGCCAGATGATTAAAAACGGTATTGGCGTCCTCACCGATGGATCTTTTGCTGGTCATGAGGCAGAGGTCGGTATAGAGCTGGGCTGTTTTCTCGTTGTAATTTCCGGTACCGATCTGAGTGATATACTGCACCCTGTCGGTCTTATCCAGATAAGTAATCAGGCAGAGCTTACTATGCACCTTATAGCCGTTCAGGCCATAGATGACATGAGCACCGGCCTTCTCCAGAGCTTTGGACTGTTCAATGTTGTTTTCTTCATCGAAACGGGCACGGAGCTCGACAAGGACCACCACATCCTTTCCATTCTCAACCGCACGAATCAGAGACTTGATGACTCGGGAATTCTTTGCAACCCGGTAAAGGGTCATCTTGATACTGGCAACGTTTGGATCTGTTGCGGCTTCATCCAGAAGACGGAGAAAAGGCGACATGGATTCGAAGGGATAAGCAAGGAGGATATCATGCTTCAAAATCTGCCGGATCATAGGAGTCCGGTTTTCTACCATCGTGGAATTCTGCGGAAGCAGAGGGTGGTAGAAAAGCTCCGGATGGCTTCCCCTTAACAGGTCACGGATCTCTCCGAAGAAAGAGAAGTCCAGAGGACTTTCGGACAGGAAGAGCTGTTTGTCTTTCAAATCCAGGAAATTCGCCATCATGGAGAGCTCCTGTTTTTCTAAACCCGGCGTATATTCCAGTCGTAAGGGGTGGAGCTTCCTCCGCTTCCGAATCAGATTCTCCATCATGGACCGATAATCGTCGCTGTCCTCCATTTCGTCCTCATCGATATCGGCGGATCGTGTGACACGGATAACGCTTGCGGCCTCTACCTTCTGATTTCGGAAAATCTGAGGCAGATAATGCGTCAATACGTCTTCCAAGAGAATCAGAGAACCGTCTGACAGATGGATGAGCCGCATTTCTTCCGCATGGACGATTGAAACGATGCCGAGCTTCCGCTTGCCTTTTTTCGTGGTCAACTGGGCTGCCAGATAGAGGTCGTCATTATTTAAGAAAGGAAATGGCTGACGGCGGGAAATGATCTGCGGAGACAAAAGGGGCAGAATCTGGCTCTCAAAATAAGAATCCAGAAAGTCCAAGTCTTCTTTCCGCTCGATTTCATCGAAAGAAAGGAGACGGACACCATATTTCCTCAGCGCTTTGACTGCTTCTTTATAATAACGGTCCTTCTTCCTGTTCAGAATGCGGATGCGTCCCAGAATGGCATGAATCTGCTCTTCAGCCGTCATATAGGTCTTGTTTTCCCGTTCGGTCGGATAATAAAGCATCTCGTCATAAAGAGAGCCGACCCTTACACGAAAAAATTCGTCCAGATTGGTTTGATAGATCGAGATAAAAGACAGCTTCTCAGCCAGGGGGACATTCTTGTCCTTGGCCTGCATGAGAACGCGGTCATTGAATTTTAACCAGGACAGTTCACGGTTTTCTCTGTAAATTGCTTGATCTTTCATAATCTTTCTCCTGCATACTCCCGGAATTGTATTTGATGCTGACAGACTGAACGGATTGCTAGCCATGCAGCATCGTGTTTATAATATATTATGACACATACCAGATACAAGAGGTATGAAAATTCAGTAGATTTTACAGATTCTTTACAAATGGTTGACAGTTCATACTGCAGTCATACAGAAAGGAAAGAGACAATATGCGAATTATTTTCATCAGACATGGCACGCCGGATTATACAACAGACTCCCTGACTCCGGTCGGAAAGCGCGAGGCGGATGCTTTGGCTCTTCGGACTGCACGATGGACAAATATAGACCAAATCTTTCTCTCCCCTCTCGGCCGGGCACAGGAGACTGCGCAGCCGACCCTTCAGATCCTGAAAAGAGAGGCAAGCACGAAAGACTGGCTGCGAGAATTCCCACCTCAGATCGAAGATCCATCGACCGGAGAGACCCATGCGGCCTGGGATCTCATGGCAGAGGATTTTACCGCAGATCCGGGCTATTTGGATCCGGACCGCTGGTTTTCTTATGGGATCTACAAGGATCGGCCGGATGTGGAGAAAGAGGCCGAAAAAGTTTGCAATGGCCTGGATCAAATCCTTGAAAGTTATGGATATCGCTGGCATAAGACTCCTGATTCCAAGTTCGGCCGTTATTTTGACTTCACGGATCCGACCGGCCATGTGAATCCGGCAGAGGCCGGGGATATCATGCTCCATGGCACGAAAAATTACGAGATTCGGGATTGTGATGATGAGAAGACCATTCTCTTCTTCTGTCATTTCGGGGTCACTTGTGTCATGCTGGGACATCTTCTGAATATCTCTCCCGTGATCCTCTGGCATGCGACTTGTATTCCGCCGACCGGGATCACGGTTCTGAATGCAGAGAAACGCCTCCACAATACGGCAAGTTTTCGTATGCAGTGTTTAGGAGACGTTTCCCATCTTCATGCCATGAACCTTCCTGTCTCAGGATATGCAGCTTTCTCCCCGGTTTTCCAGGGGTGAGGTGCAGAAAAGCATCAAAGGATCCCCACCTGGTTCTGCCCTGTGGGGGATTTTTGATACCTGAATCATAAGAATCATTTCCTTTTATAAGAAAATTGTTTTTGCACATTTCCGATCCAATGGCTTTGCTATGATTACCAGTAGAGGCAAAAAAGTTCTTTTCACCAGATCAAGGGAGGATCATATGATTTCACAGGTTCCGACAAGAGGCAAGCTTTTATACGGAGGCGATTATAATCCGGAGCAGTGGCTGGATCGGCCGGATATCCTGGCAGAGGATATCCGTTTGATGAAAAAAGCTCATGTGAATGTGGTTTCCATGGGGATCTTCTCTTGGGCCGCTTTGGAGCCGTCGGATGGGAATTACGACTTTTCCTGGCTGAAGGAGCGGATCGACAGTCTCTATGCCAATGGGATCTATACGATTCTGGCAACTCCGACGGGAAGCCGGCCGGCCTGGCTGGCGAAGAAGTATCCGGAGGTCCTTCGCGTCAATGATTCCGGCATTCGTCAGCATTTTGGCGATCGTCACAATCACTGCATGACGAGCCCGGCTTATCGGAAGAAGGCCTATGAGATCGACCGCCGTCTGTCCGAGACTTTCGGGAAGCATCCAGCCGTCATCGCCTGGCATATCAATAATGAGATGGGCGGCGAATGCTACTGCCCCCTCTGTCAGGAAGCCTTCCGGACCTGGCTTGAGGACCGTTATGGCACGATTGCAAATGTAAACCGGGCCTGGAATACAAGCTTTTGGAGCCATACTTTTACCTCTTTTGAAGAGATTGAAGCGCCGATGGCAATTGGAGAAAGCCAGCTTCATGGCTTGAAACTGGACTGGAAACGCTTTACAACCGAGCGGCATAAGGATTTCACGGAAAAAGAGATCGCTGCGGTCCGTGATGGCGGATCCACTCTGCCAGTCACCATGAATCTCATGTATGACTACAAGGGATTGAATTATCAGGAATTTACGGACATCTGCGATTTCATGTCCTTTGACAACTATCCGGTCTGGGGCAAGAAGGGAGCAGAGGGAAATGTCGATATTGCCGTTGATACGGCATTCGAGCATGACAGGATTCGCTCCTTGCAGAGAAAGCCTTTTCTTATGATGGAGTCCTGTCCCTCCTCGACCAATTGGCAGTCCGTCAGCAAGTTAAAGGAGCCGGGCCTTCTTCTGGCCCAGGAAATGCAGGCCATTGCACATGGTGCGGATGGCGGTCTATATTTCCAGATGCGGCAGAGCCGGGGAGCCAGTGAGAAGTTCCACGGGGCTTTGATCGATCATTACGGGAAGGAGGACACCCGTGTTTTCCGGGAGGCTGCGGCGACAGGCCAGGCTCTGGAGGATATCGCGTCCTGCCGGGGCTCCGGTGTGACCGCCAGAGTGGCTGTGCTTTATGATATGGAAAACCGCTGGGCTCTGGAGGATGCCCAGGGGCCGCGGAATGCAGGACTTTATTATCGGGAAGCCTGCCGGAAATCTTATCGGGCTTTTCGGGAATACGGTCTGAATGTAGACCTGATCGATGAAACCCAGATCCTGGAGGACTATCAGGCCCTGGCCATGCCGCTTGCCTATATGTTCCGCCAGGGCTTTTCGGCCAAAGTCCGGGACTACGTCGAAAAGGGCGGCTGTCTGATCCTGACCTACTGGTCAGGAATCGTGGATGATACAGATCTCTGTTTCTTAGGCGGGACGCCGCATGACCTGATCGATGTCTGCGGCTTCCGGAGCACGGAGATCGACGGACTCTATGACGATGAGTGGAATGAGGCCTCTGTTTTGAGAGCGGACTTCCCGGAATGCAGTGAACTTACGAAAGACAGCTATCAATGCAGGAACCTCTGCGAGATCCTGGAGCTTTCCGGGGCAGAGGCGATGCTTTCTTATAAGAAGGCATTCTACGCCGGCAGTCCGGCCGTGACGCGTCATACCTTTGGTAAGGGCAGAGTTTACGGTATCGCAGCGGACTTTGACTACGATTTTTATCGGGATTTTTATCGGGGCCTTCTAAAGGACTTACGGGTTTCGCCGATTTTAAAGGAGATCCCTTCCGGTCTGGAAGTTACGGAGCGAGAAGGAGAAGACGGATCGGTCTACATTTTCCTGATCAACTGGAAACCGGAGGAGGTCGAAGTCGGCCTTCCGGAGGGAGGAAGGGTTCTTTATCAAAGCAGCGGGGTTACGATCCAAAAATCCGCGGCCCTTGGAGAGCGGGAGAAGACAGGAAGCAGTGAGGAGGAAAAACCTTCCGATCCCGGTCCTGTTTCCCGGCGGGCAAGCCTCCCGGATTACGGCTGTCTGGTGATTTCTGTGGAAAAAGCTTGACAGATGGAGTATACTTTAACGGCATATGGATGGCTTTAGTGGAAAAAGTTACTTTTGACACGCATTTCATATAGACTCGAAAAGATCACGAAACATTTGGAGGCCATGGAAATGAAATACAATTTCACCAAGATTGAACCGAAGTGGCAGAAGGCATGGGAAGACAATGATGCCTTCAAGGCCATTGATTTTGATAAGAAGCCGAAGTGGTACGGCCTGGTCGAGTTCCCCTATCCTTCCGGAGCGGGCATGCATGTCGGTCATATCAAGGCATATTCCAGCATTGAAGTCCTGGCAAGAAAGCGCCGGATGGAAGGCTACAATGTTCTCTTCCCCATGGGATTTGACTCTTTTGGTCTGCCGGCTGAGAACTATGCCATTAAGACCAATACCCATCCTCATGACATTACGGTGAAGAATATCCACCATTTCAAGGAGCAGATGGAAAAGGTCGGCTTCTCCTTTGACTGGAGCCGTGAGATCTCGACTTCCCTGCCGGAATATTATCACTGGACCCAGTGGATCTTCCTTCAGATGTTCAAGCATGACCTGGTCTTCCGCGCCAAGACTCTGGTCAATTACTGCCCTCACTGCAAGGTCGTCCTCTCCAACGAGGATTCCCAGGGCGGAAAGTGTGATATCTGCCACAATGATGTTATCCAGAAGCCCAAGGACGTCTGGTATCTCCGTATTACAAAGTACGCAGACCGTCTCCTTGCCGGCCTGAATGATGTTGATTATCCGGATTCCATCAAGCAGCAGCAGAGAACCTGGATCGGTAAGTCGACCGGTGCCTTCGTAAACTTCAGCCTGGCGGATGCCAATGGAAAGGAGATTCCGGAGGATAAGCTGGAGATCTATACTACCCGCTGCGATACCCTTTACGGCGTCGCTTTCATGGTCGTTGCACCGGAGCATCCGCTTCTGGACAAATACAAGGCGTCTGTGAAGAACTGGGATGCGGTTGTGAAGTACCGGGAAGAGAGTGCCAAAAAGACCGAATTCGAGCGGACTCAACTGGTGAAAGATAAGACCGGTGTCAAGATCGAAGGCCTTACCGCAATCAATCCGGTGAACGGTAAAGAGGTACCGATCTTCATCGCAGATTATGTCATGATGGGTTACGGAACCGGTGCAATTATGGCTGTTCCGGCCCATGATCAGAGAGACTGGGATTTCGCCCATGCCTTCCACGTTCCGATCACTCCGGTCATCGAGGGCGGCGATATCGAGAAGGAAGCTTATACCGGTGACGGCCGGATGATCAATTCCGACTTCCTGAACGGGATCGACAATAAGAAGGAATCCATTGAAAAGATGCTGGAATTTCTGGAAGAAAAGGGCATCGGTCACAAAGGAGTCCAGTACAAGATGAAGGACTGGGCCTTCAACCGTCAGCGTTATTGGGGCGAGCCGATCCCTCTGATTCATTGCCCGAAGTGCGGAACCGTTCCGGTACCTGAGGATCAGCTTCCTCTGACCCTCCCGGATATGGAAAAATTCGAACCTGGCCAGGAGGGTGAATCTCCTCTGGCACGTGCGACCGATTGGGTGAATACGACCTGCCCTTGCTGTGGAGGTCCGGCAAAGCGGGAGACCGACACCATGCCGCAGTGGGCCGGTTCCAGCTGGTATTATCTCCGTTTCTGCGATCCGCACAACGATAAGGCTTTTGCGGACAAGAAGAAGCTGGAATACTGGATGCCGGTCGATCATTATAACGGCGGTATGGAGCATGTGACAAGACATCTTCTGTATTCCCGTTTCTGGCATCAGTTCCTCTATGATCAGAAGCTGGTCAACACGCCGGAGCCTTATGCCAAGCGGTCTTATCAGGGCCTGATCCTGGGACCGGACGGCGAGAAGATGAGTAAGAGTAAGGGAAATGTCATCGATCCGATGGACATCGTCGAATCCTACGGTGCAGACACCCTTCGTGTCTATGTCCTCTTCATGAGTGACTACGGCGCAGCAGCACCCTGGTCGGATGAGTCCCTCCGCGGCTGTAAGCGTTTCCTCGACCGGACCTGGAACCTCCTGGATCATATCGAGGACAAGCCCGAGATCAAAACGATTGAAGCAAGCCTTCATAAGACCATAAAGAAGGTTTCCGAAGATATCGAACGGATGAAGTTCAATACTGCGATTGCAGCTCTGATGTCTCTGATCAATGACTTCGGTAAAGCGGAGTATGTGACCAAAGAAGACGTTCTGACCTTCATTAAGCTCCTGTCTCCTTTCGCTCCTCATATGACAGAAGAAATGTGGCAGCTTCTGGGTCAGAATCCGGATGGCAAGACCTTCTGCACCCTGTCCTCCTGGCCTGTATTTGATCCCGAAAAGGCAAAGGACGATGTCATCTCCATGGGTGTCCAGGTCAACGGCAAGGTCCGTGGAAATGTAGACCTGCCCCAGGGTTGCAGCAAAGAGGAGGCTCTGGCAGCAGCCAAGGAAAATGAAAATGTAAGAAAATTCATTGATGGAAAAACCATCGTGAAGGAGATTTATGTACCGGGACGGATCCTGAACTTTGTTGTAAAGTAAGGTTTTCGTTTCATACCCATTCCCGAAAAGGAAAAATTGTTGTAAAGTAAGGTTTCCATTTCATATCCATTCTCGAAAAGGAAAAATTGCAGGATCATCAGAACGAGGAGATCACACAAAGGAGAAGTAAAACATGAGACAGCAGCAATTTCGTTTTCTACGCTATGCCTATCGTGTGCTTTTCTTTGTCTTTTTGCTAATGATGGTTCTGCTTTTTTTTGTGCAGAAAGACGAAGTCTATAATCCGTGGAAAGATGAGAAGCCGAAAGTCCGCGAAATCACAGATTATCAGATCCGGGAGGAAAAAGATTCGGATGCACCTGCGGGGTTTCACCGGGATTATATCATCCAATTGAAAAAGGGTGATATTGTAAATGAATCCTGGCTGTATGTCTTTACTTCGCATAGCTATGCGGAGGTCTATTTCGAGGACAACCCCAGTCAGGTCCTTTGCAGTCTCATGCCGGAGGAAAACCATAAAAATATAGGAAAGACACCCGGGAATCGCTGGCTGGACATCCCTATGTATGAAGGTGACTGGAAATCAAAGCTGATCATTCGCACCTATCCGGTCTACCATGGATTCCTTCTTCCCCCTCTGATCTATCTTGGCACCCAGAGGGATGTTACAAGTCACATTATGAACCAGAGTTTATTCCCCTTTGTCATGGCTGTGAATCTGATCGTTCTCGGTATGCTTGCTCTGGCACTCTGTCGCGCCAAAACAGGTAAACACAAACCGACCGAAGGGTTGGATCAATTGGGTATCCTCTGTATTGTGGCAGGATTCTGGAGGATTACGGACATTCGTATTTCACCCTTAATATTCCGAAACATAGAGCCCATTTTATCCTATTTTTCCCTGTCTATGCTTTTTCTGCTGCCCGTTCCTGTAACGCGTTATGTCTATAGCAGGATTTCCCTGAAGGTGAAATGGCCCCTGCTTCTGACCATGGGCCTCTATGTGGTTTTCGATTGCATTACTTTTCCTCTGCAGATTTTCGGTATCAGGGATCTGCGACAATCTCTGGTTATCCTCCAGTTTCTGGACATCGGCGGAGGCGCCCTGATGCTTATTATGGTACTTCTGAGTCAGGTAAAAAGGAGAATGACCAGATTGAAAGAACCGCGGAGTTCTGTCATTTTCATCCTGTCGATTGGAGTCTTCGCCGGCATTGTAGGTGATTTGATTTCCTACTATTATGGCAACAGCAGTATGATCTTCTCCAGCCTGATCTTTCTCTTCTATGTCGTTACGACCCTGATCTATAATTACAGGCAGCTGGCGCAATCGGCGAGTTTCGATTCGGCGACAGGCATTTCCAATAAGAATGCCTGTCTACTGGCATTAGGAGAAATCCAGGCATTCAACAGTTTCGAAGAGAAGGAAAAGGAAAAAGAGAATCGGGTCAGTCTTGTGATGATCGATCTGAATTATTTGAAAAAGATCAATGACCATTATGGACATGAGACAGGTGACCGCCTTCTTGCTGCTTTTGCGGATCTGCTTGTGGAATCCTTTGAAGCAAAGGATTTCATCGGCCGCTTTGGAGGAGATGAATTTCTGATCATTGCCCGGGGTGAGAACAGCGGGAAGTGTGAGAACAATCTGAGGGAGCTTGGTGAGAAGGCAAGCAGGACTCCCCTGATTCAGCCGGATGGAGACAGGATCACTATCAGTTTCGCAGCAGGCATTGCCAACAGCTGGGATTATCCGGAAGCAGATGGCTTGACACTCCTGAAAAAGGCGGATGAGAAGATGTATGAGGATAAGATTTCAAAACATGCGGAGAGGAAGGAACAGGCGAATGGATAAGATGGCGCAGGGGGAGGACCAGGCGAATGGATAAGATGGTGCGCAAGGGGAGAATACAGTTGATTCTTAAGATCCCGGCATCATCATTTTTGCAAAAAAATAAAATGAATGGGAGATAGTTCCGGGAAAAAATCTGGGGTAAGATGAATAGGATAGTGTTGATAGAAAGGGGTTACTTATGGCACTTCTAGAAGATCTGAAAAAAGAATTTGTTGAGAAATTCGGCGGAGAGGGAGACATCCGCTGCTACTTTGCACCAGGACGGGTGAATCTGATCGGCGAACATACAGATTATAATGGCGGTCATGTTTTTCCCTGCGCTCTGTCCATGGGAAATTATGCCGTTGCAAGAAAAAGAGATGATAAGATGGTCCGCTGGTACAATGCGACCTATCCTAAGGATGGCATTCAGACAGCGGATATCACAAAGCTGGCACCGAATGATAACGGTATCTGGTATGACTATCAGCAGGGCGTTATCTGGGAATTTGAGAAGCATGGCTATCATGTTCCCAATGGCTATGACATGGTCATGGCATCCGATCTTCCGGCAGGCTCCGGCCTGTCCGCTTCGGCCTCTATTGAAGAGGTCGCTGCAGTTATTCTCCGGGATCTTTTTGCGATTGATATGACTATGGTGGATTGTGCACGGATGGGCCAGCTTTCCGAGAACGAATATAATGGCATGAACTGCGGTATTATGGATCAGTTCGCCTCTGCCATGGGTAAGAAGGACTGCGCTATTTTCCTGGATACCAATACTTTGAAGTATGACTATGTCCCTCTGAATCTTAAGCATGAGAAGATCGTCATCACCAATTCCAAGGTAAAGCACAGCCTGGCAGGATCTGCTTATAATGACAGACGCCGGGAATCTGAGCAGGCACTTTCGGACCTTCAGAAAGTCGTTTCGATCAAGACACTCGGTGACCTGGATGAGGCAACATTTGACAAGTATGCCGATGCGATTCCGGATGAGATCTGCCGTAAGAGAGCTCATCATGCAGTCTATGAGAATCAGCGGACCATCCAGGCTGTCGATGCTCTGAAGAAGGGAGATCTCGAGGGCTTCGGAAAACTTATGAATGAGTCTCATATTTCTCTTCGAGATGACTATGATGTCTCCAGCAAGGAACTCGATATTCTGGCAGAAGAAGCCTGGAAGATCCCCGGTGTGATCGGTTCCCGTATGACCGGTGGCGGTTTCGGCGGCTGCACGGTTTCCATCGTAAAGGAAGACTGTGTAGACAATTTCCGTGAGACCATTGCCAAGGTCTATAAGGAACGCACCGGACTGGACTGCGAATTCTATATCGCAGATGCAAGTGACGGAGCCAGAAGGATCCATTAAGGAAGGGGCCTGGCCGATGGCCTTTTGATTTATTGCTTGTATCAGGTATTTTGGCTTGCCGGTCCCGGTTTATATTTCTTTGCAATCCATAAGGTATAGACCGGGCCTGATTCGAAACTTGGCAGGATCCGATTCGAAGCTTGGTTGGGGATGAAATTATCGTAATATGACTTGTTTTTTAAAATACGATAGTAACAGATGATGAATTAGGGCAAAATATCGTAATATTAATGGCTTTCTATATTCCCGATAGTGAATTCTTGAATTTGCTATCGGGAATATCTGTTTTTGCTTCTATTACGATAAATGTAGTCCAAAACCGGAGTTTGACTATCGTAAAATCATAAAAGGTTCTCCATTACGATAAAGGCAGTTTCGAACCAAAGTCGGACTATCGTAAAATCATAAAATGTTCTCTATTACGATAAAGCACAGGTTGTGATGATTCTGATATAGAGAGACAGTGCAATTGACTATAGAGTGACATTGCAATTGACTATAAAGTGACAGTGCATTTGACCATAAAGTGACATTGCATTAGACATCAAATTTGCACAGAATTCAATCATTCACGCACGAACCAGAATAAAAACAGAGAAATCATATTGTTGCTCTATGGAAACTACCAAAAACAAATCGTGG
>JAQXPG010000104.1 GCA_029100405.1 Lachnospiraceae bacterium
GATTCCACCGAGGATCGCACCAGCGATCAGGGCAAGCAGAGCAGCTCCGCAGTAAACATATTTACCAAAAGTATACCACTTTGTGCCCCGCGGTTTCGATGCACTTTGATTGACAGCGGCCAGAGCATATTTCTTCCCGAAGACCCAGAAGAACATGATGCCTGCGATCAGGGCGCCCAGAGGGCAAATATAGATCGATACCACATCCATCCACTGAGATACAATTCCCTGAATCAGTAGAGACACGACAAGACCGATGCCGCCGATGATAAGGACCGCCGGAAGGCGGTGCATATGCAGCTGCTGCTGAAGGGTGGCAACCGGAGCCTCGAACATATTGATGAGAGAGCTTAAGCCGGCAAAGAGAACGCAGACGAAGAAGATAATTCCGATCAGGCGTCCGCCGGGCATCTGATTCAGGACATGGACGAGATAGATAAACATGAGACCGGGACCGCCGGAGGAAAGCTTAGCTCCTGCGGTTGCCATTGCCGGTATGATGACAAAGGAGGCCAGAAGTGCAGCAATAGTATCAAAGAGGGCTACATTTCTTGCTGCAAAGGGGATGTCTTCCTCATCCGGCAGATAGGCACCATAGATGACCGTGCCGTTTCCGGCAACGGACAGGGAGAAGAAAGCCTGGCCGAAGGCGAAGATCCAGAGACGGGGATCCAGAAGTCCTTTGGGATTCATTGTAAAGATGTAGCGGTAGCCGCCGCTGGCACCCGGCTGGAAGGCCACATAGATGGCCAGAATCACAAGGAGGAAGAAGAGGATCGGCATCATGAATCGGTTGGATTTCTCAATGCCCTGGGCAACACCGAAGGCCATGATGAGAAAGGTAATGACCAGAGCGATGGTCAGCCAGAAATTGTTGCCGAAGGAGGAGGCCGTCTTTCCGAAGGTGCCTCCGATCTTGTCCAGATCGCCTCCCATACCGATTAGCTGGCCGGAAAGGGCCATGAATACGTATTTAAAAATCCATCCGACAACACAGGTGTAGCCGATAGCCAGTGACAGAGAGCCGATGACAGGGACAATGCCGATCCCTTCACCGAGTTTTCTGCCTTTTCCGGCGTGCTCCGTGGCAGTGCCGAAGGCTCCGATGGGGCCGGATTTGGTGCTTCGGCCCAGGGCAATCTCTTCCGTAACACCAGTCGAGCCGATCAGAATAACAAATAAGACATAGGGGATGAGAAAGGTCATTCCGCCCCAGGCAGAAACCAGGACCGGAAAGCGCCAGAGATTTCCCATGCCGACAGCAGAGCCGATGCAGGCCAGAATAAAGCCGTATCGCCCCGAAAAATGGTCACTTTTTTCTTTTTTCATAATCTTCCTCGCTTAAAATAAAGGGCGCCGGTCCTGTCAAGAATCTTTTTCCAGTAATTTTCGAGCTTTTTCCACATCTTCCTCATATACAGACAGATGATAGACAATCCCTTTTATGACGCCGGGAGGAGTCTTTTTTCCGTTCCAGTCGGATGGACGAATGTGAGCGCCGCAGCCGGCCACCGGCACAGGGTCGGAGCCCCAGGTTTTGACATCCAGGCCGGCATCCGTCAGAATTTTTCCTGCTTCCTTAACTACTTTTTCATCTCTGGATTTTAGAATCAGAACACGCTTATGAATGTGAAACATGGCATTCCCTCCTGCTTATTCCTTCTGATTTAAGATTGGTATCAGCACTGAGATTTGTCAATATTTTTCAATTACTATATTTTCAGTCAATCTGTATCCGGTAATAATGTATCTCGTAAAATGTGGTTCCACACGTTTGTTTTTATATTGAGATCCTGCCGTCCCGATTGGGACAGGTGCATCCGGAGGACAGAGAGAGTTTGTAGGTTTTCTGGCCATATGCAGTTTTCAGCACTTCTGAGATGGTTTTATGCATGGGATGCCTCTGGTATAAATTACTGCCGCAATCTAATTCCCGATCATGCTATAATTTTATATCATCTTACGGAAATCTCCAGAGGAATCGGAGAATCCGAAATAAATGGATT
>JAQXPG010000105.1 GCA_029100405.1 Lachnospiraceae bacterium
TCCTTCCGCGGGCCCGAGCGAGTTCCCTCACCGGCTGTGAATACAATCTTCCGTTTCGAAGGCTGAGTTCCCTCGGCAGAGTCATCGTATGCTGCCAGCCCTCCTCGATGGAAGGATGATTCCCATAAGGCACATCCGGCACACCGGCCCAGCCGATCAGGATCCGTCGGCCATCGGGTGTGGCAAAAGTCTGCGGGGCATAGAAATCAAAACCAAGATCCCATTCCCGGAAATACTCTTTCCGGATCTCCCTCCGAAGATTTTCATTACCGTCGTCATGATTAAGGATCTTCTCTCCCTTCGCTTTCTCCCCCGAAAGCTTCTCATCCCCTGCAGATAAGTCTTCCGACAGGAAAATGTAGCCCGAATTGTAGATATTCTGAAAATGCCAGTCCCGGCTTTCCACGCCCTGAGGGCAGAAAGCTACCACTCTTTGACCATCTATTTCAAAATAATCCGGGCACTCCAGCATAAAGCCGAAATCATCCGGGAAAAATTCCCGCTCGATCTCCCAATGATCCCGGTCCTCAGATTTCATAAGAAGAAGACCGCCATGGGAATCCCTGCTTCTGGCACCCAAAAGCATGTGGAATCGCCCATTTTCAAAGAAGATCTTCGGATCTCTGACATGGCAGGACAGATCTGAGGGATAGTCTTTATTTTCCAAAAGAAGCTCTTTTTCAGAGAGGGAAAATCCATCTTTCGATTTTACGCGAAGTACGTTATGGCCACGGCCCTCATTGATATAATCATAATTTCCGGGATGCTTTACATTTCCCGTATAATACAATTCCAGACCGTCCTCACCGATCCAGGCAGTTCCGGAATAGACCCCGTCCTTGTCCATGGGATGATCCGGATAAATGGAAATGCCTTCAAAAGTAAAATGAACCAGATCCTCGGATGTATAATGGCCCCAGCATTTTCTGCCGCTTCCCAGCGGACTGTCCGGCGCATATTGGAAAAAGATATGATAGAGCCCCTGATACCAGACAGAACCATTGGGATCGTTCAGCCAGCCTTTCGGAGGCTGGATGTGAAAATGCGGACGATAACCTTTTCCTTTATCCATTCTAATCTCCTCTCGTTTAAAAAATGGCAGCAAATGCTGCTGCCATTTTTTCTTTATCTTAATTGATTTACTTCTAAGTACTTATCATACTATACGGCTCTCCTGACGACATCTTATCGGATCACGGCCAGGAGCTTATCCCATCAGGCAGCTCCCCTGACGACTCCTTATCAGATTACGACCAGGAGCTTATCCCATCAGACAGTTCTCCTGACGACTCCTTATCGGATTACGGCTAAAAGCTTATCGCCGGCTTTCACATCTGCGACATCTTCCACCAGGATCTCTGAGAAATCATCCGGATTGGAAATCAGGATCGGTGTGACCGTCTTATAGTTCTGACGGATGGCCTCCAGATCAAATTCCAGAAGCAGATCTCCCTTCTTCACCCTTTGACCTTCCGTGATATGGCTTATGAAATGCTCACCGTTCAGTTCGACCGTATTTAAACCGACATGGATCAGTAATTCTGCGCCGTTATCACCGGTAATACCGATGGCATGCTTTGTTTCATATGCGACAGAGATCACACCATCAACCGGTGCATAAACCTTACCCTCAATGGGTTCAATTGCACATCCCTTGCCAAGAACACCACTGGCAAAGGTTTCATCCGGAACTTCACGAAGAGGCACGACCTTTCCGGCAAGAGGAGCAAGAACTTCCTTGTCATCAATCAGAGCCTTGACTTCCTTTTCCTCTTCTTCCACTTCCGGCTCTTCTTCCTTCTCATCCTTATAGATGACAAAGGAAACAGCAAAGGCTACAACAAAAGCAACCAGCATGGTCAGAGCGTAAGTCACGATCGTCTTCGTTGTGATCAAAAAGCCAAAGAGACCGGTAATACCATAAGCCGTTGCATAGGTTCCTGTGATGGCAGCAACGAATCCGCCGGCTGCACCACCGATCAGGCCTGCAATGAAAGGCTTCATGAAACGAACGTTAACACCGAAAATCGCCGGCTCTGTGATTCCAAGGAAAGCGGACATGGAAGCGGGGGCTGCCATGGACTTTATCTTCTTATCCTTGGTCTTAACAGCGACAGCCAGGGCTGCAGCGCCTTGGGCTACATTTGCTGCGGTCGCGATCGGCATCCAGGTATTCATCGGAGGATTCAGAGAAACCATCTGAGCCTCGATCATGTTATACATATGATGGAGACCGGCAACAACCGTGATGGCATAGAGACCGCCGATCAGAATTCCGCCCACACCGAAAGGAAGACGGATCAGAGCCTGAGCTCCGTTTACGACCCAGCCCTCTACAACGGCGAAGACCGGTCCGATGATGGTCATAGTCAGATAACCGGTAACAAGGACGGTGACCAGAGGGGTAACAAAGAGATCCAGCATCGCCGGTACATGCTTATGAAGCCACTTTTCCAGTTTGCTCATAAGAAGGATGGAAATGATGACCGGAATGACATGGCCCTGATAGCCGACCTGGTCAATCTTATAGAGGCCGAACCAGACACCCCAGTGGCCGATCTTGGAAGGATCCATGCCGGCAACCGACCAGGCATTGATGAGACTGGGATGGATCATAACGAAGCCGATAACTGCGGCGAGGTATACATTTCCGCCGAATTTCTTCGCAGCTGAAATCGCAATCAGAATCGGCAGCATGGAAAGTGCTGCACCTGCAAAGAGATTGATCAGCTGGAAGGTATCCGAATTCGAGAGAGACGGAATGGCACTGGACAGGCCGCCCAGGAGACCGTTTAAGAGTCCGGATGCGACGATGGCCGGAATGATCGGGATGAAAATATCGCCCAAGGTCTTGATCGCACGCAAGAACCAGTTCTGCTTCTCGGCAGCTGCTGCCTTGACATCATCCTTGGTGCCGGCTTCTACGCCCGAAAGCGCTATGAATTCGTCGAAGACCTGATTTACGATTCCTGTTCCGTAAATGATCTGGAGCTGGCCGGATGCCTCGAAAACACCCTTCACTCCCTCATCGTTTTCAAGTTTCTTCTTGTTGACTTTGGAATTGTCAGCAATGACAAGCCGAAGTCTCGTTGCGCAATGTGCTGCTGATACGATATTTTCCTTGCCGCCGATATCCCGCAAGGCTTCCTCAGCCGCTTTTCTGTAATCCATATATCCCTCCTTATTACTGGTTGCTGTGAGAACTTTCATCTAGGGCTTTTGTGAAATCGTTCTCATGTTTTATAATGCAATTATATTATCTGAGACTTCTTTCGTAAATAGAACAAAACTCACGAAAATGAGTCTTCATTTTTGGAGGAATTGACTATGACAATTAATGAAATCGCCAAAATGGCTGGCGTTTCCAGGGCTACTGTCTCCCGGTATTTAAATGACGGATATGTAAGTGAAGAGAAAAAAGAGCGGATCCGTCACGTGATTGATGAGACCGGTTACACACCTTCTGCCTCTGCCAAGCTTCTTCGGGCCAACCGGACCAAACTGATCGGTGTCATCATCCCGAAGATCAACTCCGATTCCATCAGCCGTATGGTATCCGGTATCTCCAAGTCTTTAAAGAAAAACGACTACCAGATGCTCCTGGCTGTGACCGAAAATCAGGAATTAGAGGAGATCCGCTACTTAAAAACCCTGAGCCAGAACCGGGTGGACGGCATGATCCTCTTCGGTACCATCTTTACTGAGGAGCATAAAAAGGTCCTGCAGGAGATCTCAACACCTGTGATCGTTCTCACACAGAGATTAGATGGATACACCTGCATCTATTCCGATGATTATCATGCTGCCCTGTCTCTCGGCCGTTTGATCGGAAAGACCGCAAAGAATCCCGGCCTGATCACCGTTACCGAACGGGACATCGCCGTTGGTCATAATCGTAAGACCGGCCTTCTTGACGGCTTGAAGGAACATGGCCTGTCTGTAGATCCTGACCATATCGAGGAATCTGCCTTCCGGATGGATGCCGGATATCTTGCAGCAGAACATCTGTTAAAGAAGGACCCTTCGATCGATACCCTTCTCTGTGCGACCGATACGATTGCTTCCGGCGCAGTCCGATACCTCCATGAACAGGGCATTTCCATTCCGGACCAGGTCCAGGTCACGGGGTTCGGTGACAGCTCGATTTCCAGGGCCATTACACCATCTCTTACCACCGTTCATTTCTATTATGAAGAAGCAGGCGAGAGAGCCTCGGAACTCCTCTTGGATGAAATCAATGCTGGCGGTCCCAGGGTCATCCGGGAGATCCAGCTGGCCTTTGATGTCATTGAAAGAGAGTCCAGCCGGAAAAAATGAAATAAATATGAAGGAAAACGAAAATAAACCAATGAAAGAAATCGTAAACAAACCCTTAAAAGAAGGCAGAAACAAACCCGGAAAACGCGAAATCGACATGCTTCATGGCGGTATTATAAAAAAGCTCTGCCTGATTGCCATTCCCATCTGTCTATCCAGCATTCTGCAGCAGTTATTCAATGCTTCGGATACAGCGGTCGTAGGAAATTTTGCTTCCAGTCAGGCTATGGCAGCCGTAGGAGCCAACGCACCGGTCATCAATGTCCTGGTCACCTTCTTTAGCGGCCTCTCCATCGGCTCCAATGTCATGCTCGCGCATTTTATCGGAAAGGAAGCCCGGGACGAAGTCAATAAGGCACTGCATACTTCTTTTTCCGTCGCATTGATTTCCGGTCTTATCATGCTCTGTCTGGGGCAGTTGATTGCAAAGCCGGTCTTACAGCTTCTTGGAACTCCTTCCGACATTATCCAAATGGCAGTCACCTATCTTCGCATCTATTTTCTCGGTATGCCCTTTCTCATGATCTACGATTTTGGAAGCTCCATTCTCCGTTCCATCGGAGATACCCGTCGGCCTCTCTTCTATCTGACCTGTTCCGGAATTCTGAATGTCTTCTTAAACCTCTTTTTCGTCATCGTCCTGCACCGGAACGCCGATGGGGTTGCCATTGCAACGACCATCAGCAACGGTCTCAGCGCCTTTCTGATCGTTCATGCTCTGACCCGGGAGGAAGGCATGCTGCATCTTGACCTGCACCATTTGACTCTCCGGCGGGCTTATCTAAAACGAATCCTCTGGATCGGCGGTCCCGCAGGTCTTCAGGGCATGATCTTCTCGATTTCCAACGTTGTCATCCAGGCGGCAATCAACAGTTTCGGTTCCGCCTGTGTTGCAGGCAATGCGGCCGCATTGAATTTTGAATATATCAGTTATTTCATGGTGAACGGATTCTCCCAGGCTGCCATGACCTTCATCAGCCAAAATTATGCGAAAGGGAGATATGACCGCTGCCGGAAGACAACTAGAATTGCCATGGCAACTGCCGTCATTTCCTGTGCTCTCGTGGCAACGACTTTCTTCCTCTTCCGCTATCCTCTCCTCCATATTTTCTCAAACGATCCGAAAGTCATCCGTTTTGCTGTGATCCGCATGACATTCATCACGGTTTTAGAGCCTCTGACCGCCACCTATGAGATCACAGGCTCCAGCCTCCGTGGCATCGGCCACTCGCTGACCCCTGCCCTTCTGACCTTATTCGGAAGCTGTATTTTAAGGATCATTTATATCCATGCCAGGTTCGGAAAATTCACCAATTTCAGCCAGGTTGCTGTCATCTATCCCATTTCCTGGATCCTGACCGGAAGTATGGTCATTGGTCTATATTTCCTCATCACCGGAAAGGAATACAAGAAAAAAGCAGGCTCTGCAAGCTGATGATCAAAGGGTCACCCCCTTGCTATTCCTCCACCGGCTGATAATCAAAGAGTCAAATTTCCCTGCTCTTCCTCCACCAGCTGATGATCAAAGGGTCATCCCCTGCTATTCCTCCAGAAGAACCATCACATCCCAGTCACAGAGGTCAATCGGTGCATTCTTCTCATAGGTCCTATCATCCAATAGGTTCCTGGCTTTTATATAGGGGCATCTCACTTTGAAGGTTCTCTGGCTGTAGTTCATGAGGAAATGGATCTTCTGGCCCCGGTCGTTTTGCACAGTACGAAGGATCAGAGGGAAATCCAGGGTCTCTTCCTCCTCATGGCGGGCATCGATATCCGGGATCAGATCTACGCCGGCCTTCTCACAGGCATTTAAGAGAGTCTCTTCCAGGATATCCTGGTCACAGTTGCAGCCGATGTAATAACCATATCCCTTGCCAAAGTGCTTCCGAACGATGCCGGCATACTTTCCCCAATAAGGATGATCGTAATAGACTGCCTTGACTCTGTCACTGTCCTCAGGGATCAGGAGTTCCTGCCAGATGGTGACCGGAAGTCCCTTCAGACGTGTACTGCCGGGCCGGGTGAATTCCTGATAATATAAGCCGAAGACATCAGTCATACCATAAGGCTGGAAATCGGCCCGAACCTTCACATTCTCATCTGTAAAGAAGGACTTGAAGGAAGAAACCAGACTGCCTCCTTGATCGACAAAGTTTCTCAAGAGCCGGATGGTCTCGTCGCTGGCACAGTAGAGGGCCGGGGTCACCAGAACCCGGTAACGGTCTATATTTCCCGGCAGGGCGTGGACATCCAGAACATCACATTCAATGTTCTGCTCATAGAGGGCCTGATAATAAGCCATGACCAGATCATTGTAGGACAGGGTCTCGGCCCCGGGCTGATCCGGCGCATCCCCGATCGGAAAATATTTCAGAGCGGTCAGGCTGTCATTGTCAACCAGGAGAGCGACCTGATTTTCCTTGTGGACGCCTGTAAGATATGGAGAAAGCCGTTTCATAGCCGAACCGATTTCTGCGCATTCCCGATAGATCCGGTTCTCCTGCATGTCGTGGGAGAGCACGCCCTTCCAATAGGTTTCAAAACTGTTATGAATGCTGTGCCAATGCCAGTACTCAACTCCTTTGGCTCCGCTGGCCAGATGGGACATGGCCTGAAGCATGAGTTGACCGGGGAATGGCGTCCAATAGCGGAAAGCCTGTGCCTCGGTCTCCAGACAAATATAGGGCGCATTTTTCAGTGACCTCGTGCTGTCGCCTCCAAAAGCGATCTCCATACCGGTCAGATCATCCTGAGTGGGATGATAAATATCAACGCCTGCGATGGTCAGTGCCTCCGAAGCTTCCAGATGGTTGATCCCCGGCTGTACGCCCCAGGAATGACCGCCCGGGGCTTTGGCATCCTGTTTCCATTCGAAGTCCAGATTGTGAGTCACAAATTGATGAGGTTTCCTGTACTCGTCAATAATTGCCCTCTGCCAGAGGAGAAAATTAGATGCCAGTTTTCTCTGAAAACGCTCAAACTCACAAGCGAGAGAACCATTGATGGTTCCCCGGACATCCGGCATATCGTCCCAGCTGCCGATGGAATTGCTCCAGTAAGCCAGGCCAAAAGCCTGATTCATGGCCTCGACCGTGCCGAATTTTTCCTTCAGATGTTCCACGAAAAGTTTCTGTACATTGGCGCCGGCCGTCCCATAATGCTTTGTCTCATTATCCAATTGAAAGCCGATCACACAATCATATTTCTCGACCACCGGCATCATGTGGCGAATCAGATCCTCTGCTGCCTTGCGATAAGTCGGATTCATGATATCCATGATCTGCCGACGGCCATAGAGTCCTCGCCCCTCAATCGTTGTTGCAAGGACATCCGGGTCCTTCTTTACTAACCAAGCCGGAACCGCATAAGTCGGTGTTCCGACAATGACCTGCATTTCGTGCTTATCGGCTTCTTCCAAAGTATTTTCCAGGATTGAAAAATCATAAATGCCCTCTCTCGGCTCCCAGGTCGACCAGGTACTTTCTGCAATGCGGATCACATTCATCCCGGCCGCCTTCATCATAGAAAGATCCTGATCTGTCCGGTATTCCGGTTCATACTCAGGATAATAAGCAGCTCCGTACAATAATTCCTTCATGTTGATTGAACCCCCTTTTGACATGCTATTGGCTTTTGAATTACTAGTGGCTTTTAAATTCTGGTGGCTTTCGAAGTCCTGGTGGCTTTTGAATTCCTGGTGACTTTCGAATTCCTGGTGGCTTTCGCTATTTTTTGCTTTGTTATATTCTATTTGCTTTGGGTATTCTTAAGCAAATCTATTATAACATTCTATGCCGCTGACTCGCCCAGATCTTTTTCGAGGAAATCCTTGGAAATTGCAAAATGATTTCCGGGGATGGCCGGACCTTGCCGGGGATGGCCGGGGGATTGCCGGGGATTGCCTGGGAATTGCCTGGGGATTCTCTAGAGATTGCCTGGGGATTGCCGGGGATGGCCTGGTTATTGCCGGGGATTCTCTGGAGTTTGCCTGGGGATTGATCAGACATTGCCGAAGGTGCTTAGGCAAGGTCAATATCGTAATAGGAGTCATTTTTCAAAATTAAGATAGTGCAAGGACTCTGAAGGGATCAATTTATCGTAATAGGAACTAAGTTTCAAAAATACGATAGGGAATTCTGGTTTTCCCTATCGTATTTCTGAAAGATGATTTGTTATATGATAAATACCCCATTGAATGGTTCAGCAACTATCGTTATTTTGAAAAATGAGTTCTGTTACGATAAATCCCACTAACGAGGATCCTTCCACTATCGTAATTTCAAGAACTGATTTCGATTACGATATTTGTATGCGTTTGGGAAAGGATTCTGGCTTGTTCTTGGCCTGATTATTCGATATACAAAATCTGATATGTAATGACCTCCTGTCAAGAGAAAATTTACAGGGAGTCACCACAAACTTATTTAATTGTTACTGAAAGCATCTGGAAAGAGCTTCGGGTATCAGTTCCCGGCATTGGCCACTCTGATATACGTGGATTGGTTACCTACAGGTCAATGGTCCGCCGTGAGCTCTACCGTCTTTTTGCGTGGATCACAGTTGCCTGTGCCAACATAGATTTGTCGTAGATAGCTCGAA
>JAQXPG010000106.1 GCA_029100405.1 Lachnospiraceae bacterium
TTATTCGATATATCAAATCTTTTTGAAATCATGCGTGTTTTAGGTGTTTCGGTGGCTCGGATTTGGCCTGTTTATTCGATATACAGAATCTTTTTAAAACCATGCGTGTTTTTAGTGTGTTTTTATAGCATGATTTCAAAAAGATTTTGTATATCGAATATTTGCCCTTTGAAAGGGTGCTTTTCGCCATGGAAAGACGCATCATTTCAAAAAGATTCTGTATATCGAATATGTCTCGAATGGCACTTGGATCCAATCTTTCTGAGTCCACAACTTCTGTGCCATCATCCCATGTCAAAAATGGATCCATCCTTATGACTATCTCGATATCCGCCCCAGAATCTTTTTTGACTTTTCCATGAAAAAGCAAATAAATGATCGCTCAAGAAAGCAGATTGCCGGCCCTCTTATCTATGCCCCATTAAGATTCTATCGCCCCATAGATGGCCCGGATTGCATCTTCGTAGCGGTCTTCCGGCACACCGATCAAGAGGTTCAGTTTCCCTGCTCCCTGATTTATTGTATCAATCTCAATCCCGGCACGGGCAAGGGAATTCAAGACCTTGACATTGGCAATCGATCCGGGATCCTTCTCACCGACAACGGCAATCACCGACAGATGCTCAAAGACACCGAGATAATCGGGATGCAGGGTCTCTCGGATCTCCGAAAGCAGTTCCTCCTTACAAGATGTGAGAAGGTCAGACCGAATGATCAGAGTCACCGTATCAATACCGGTCAGACACTGCTCGAAAGGCAGATCCCGTTTCTTCAAGAGATCCAAAAGGATGGCACTGAAACCGGCCCCGTCACTCACCATGACTTTCTCCACCTGGAGAACTGTCATACCCGGGCGTCCGGCAACTCCGACCACAGGATACTTCTGCATAGACGAAGGAAAATGCCGGACAATCATTGTCCCGCTGTCTTCCGGCGCATTCGTATTCCGGATATTGATGGGAATCGACAGCTCCGAAGCCGGCAGAACAGCATCCGTATGAAGAACCGATGCCCCCATATAAGACAAGGCCCGAAGCTCCCGATAGCTCAGATAATCCACGGTCCGCGGCTCAGCAACAATTCGCGGATCCGCGGCCTTGAGTCCGGAAACATCCGTCCAGTTTTCATAAAGATCCGCCTTAACAGCCTTAGCCACGAGGCTTCCGGAAATATCGGACCCGCCCCTGGACAGAGTATGGATCCTTCCATCTGCATCCGCCCCATAAAATCCGGCGATCACCGCCCGATCCAAAGGATGCAGGGCCGCAGCCATTGCCCTCTGCGTCGTGACAGGATCCAGCTGACCATCCGAAAAGAAGCAGACCGACCAGGCCGGGTCCACAAAAGTGAATCCGAGATATTCCGCCATAATTTGCGCATTCAGATATTCTCCCCGGCTGGCCATATAGTCCAGTTCCGGCTTCTTCTGCAGATTTCGACGTATGATCTCCATTTCCTCATCGATGGGGAAATGTAAACCAAGATCACGGATGATCTCATAAAACCGGTCCCGGACCTCAGTCAGAACTTCGCCAACCGGCCGATGATTCACGGCATTCTCATAGCATCTGATCAGAAGATCCGTCACCTTGATATCATCCGAAAAACGCTTTCCGGGCGCGGAAACCACAATATAACGGCGGCCCTTGTCCCTTTCAATGATTTTCTTCACCTTTCGAAACTGATTCGCATCCGCAAGCGATGTCCCGCCAAATTTTGCAACAATTGTTTTCATCTTAAGCTCTCTTTACTATCTATTTTGGAATTCTAATAGATCTCTTCTGCCATCTCCCCGGCAGAAGAGCGAATTTATTCTACCACAATTTATCCCTTCCAGACATGGGGAAGGCCCAAGAAGCATATTATTTTCATCCCGCATTCTCACGCGACTGTCCAACCCTTTTTAAAGCACAGTGGCAAGGCAACACAAGCGAAGACCGCATTCTCACGCGAATGTCCAACCCTTTTTTGATGTTACCACAAAAATCTTCTTGCAAGTCGTAAGATTTGTGCCATAATATTTTCGAAGTTTTAGTAACTGCGCTATATCCGGTTGAGCCGGAACAGCAGCAGAAGGTGAACTTGAATGACAGATTTTTTCATATCTTTGTTTCTGGCCTCCAGCTCTCTTTCTGCATTTATGCCATTTTCGAACAGAAAGGAGCAGATCATGGCTAACCAATTTTCTAACTATTCACAGAATCCTTCTTCCAAAGGCAGTCTATCCGCAAAAAAGGATACTAACATCCGGCCGAAGACAGACTTCATGGTGAAGACCGCTCTTTTGATCGCGATCACCATCCTCATGGGCACAACTCCACTCGGAACCATCCGGACACCCTTCCTCAGTGTCTCCCTGGTCACCATTCCCGTAGCGATCGGAGCCATGACCATTGGCCCCGCCGGTGCAGCAATCTTGGGCACCGTCTTCGGTCTGACCAGTTTCCTGAACGCCCTGACCGGAACCAGCGGCCTTTTGTCCACCCTCTTTGCCATCCGTCCGGTCGGTCCTGTCGGCGTCTTTGTGACAGCCGTCATTGCCCGGATCCTCGATGGTCTCTGCACCGGCCTCATCTTCTATGCCCTGAAAGAGAAGCTTCACATCGGAAACATCGCCTATTATCTGACCGGCCTTGCCGCTCCCCTGCTGAACACCCTCTTTTTCATGACTTCTCTGATCCTCTTCTTCTATCAGAGTGACTACATCCAAAACATGGCCCAAGGTCTCGGCAGCCACAATCCCATGACCTTCGTCATTGCCCTGGTCGGCGTTCAGGGCGTCATCGAAGCCGTCGTAGGCTGCCTCCTTTCCGGAAGCGTCGGTCTCCTTCTCACCAAAGCCCTGCGGAAAAGATCATGAAGCAGACCATCCTTGCAATCGATGTCGGAAACACCAATATCGTCCTGGGGCTTTTTTCCGGCGACAAGCTTCTCTTCACCGACCGTCTCTCGACCCGTCACCCCTGGGGAAATATAGACCTGACCCGGGCTTTGGAAACGATCTTAAGAAGGCACAGCATAGATCCCCATCTCTTGGAAGGCGCTGTCTTATCCTCTGTCGTTTCGGATCTGAATCCCCTGATCAAACAGGCCGTCATGGATTTGTCCGGCAGGGAGACCTATGAGGTACATGCCGGCAGCCCCTGCGGCATTGATACTTCGTCTTATGACACCGGGACCCTGGGGATGGACCGGATCTGCGACCTGGCGGCTGCAATGAAATTCTATGGAAAACCGGTCGCGGTTTTTGATCTCGGCACGGCAACCACCTTAACACTTGTCGATGAAAAGGGAGTCCTGGCCGGCGGGATGATAAGCCCCGGCATCGGTCTAAGTTTGGAGGCGCTCTCCGAGCATACGGCCAGCCTGCCTCGTCTTGATCCGAACCCGGTTTCAGATCTATTGGGCCATGACACCAAGTCGAATATGCTCTCCGGAACCGTCGCTGCCTGCGGCATAAGGATCGAAGCCGTCACAGACCGGCTCCGGGAGCGGACAGGGCTATCGGGTTTAAAAACGGTGATCACGGGAGGTCTGGGGAAGCTGGTGCTTCCCTGGATCCGGACAGATGTGATCTATGATCCGGATCTTCTTCTGAAAGGACTTTTGATTCTTTATCAGATGAGATGAGTGTCAAAATTCTGCCACCACGCATGAAAAGCACATGGGTATTGGCAGTTATGAAGCAAGAAAATCACGCCTACTAATAATAAATGTGAAAGGAGAAAATTCAAAACTATGCTGCAAGGCAAGAATATCCTTCTCGGTGTAACCGGCGGCATTGCTGCCTATAAGACCTGTGATCTGGCCTCCATGCTGATGAAGGCCGGGGCAGTAGTCAATGTCATTGAGACAGAAAATGCGGCAAAATTTGTGACGCCGCTAACTTTTGATGCCCTGACTCACCAGAGAACCGTCGTGGACACCTTTGACCGCCAGCATTCCTATGAGATCGAGCATATCGCTCTTTCCGACAAGGCGGATGCCGTTCTCGTGGCCCCTGCCTCTGCCGATATCATTGCAAAGCTGGCAAACGGTCTGGCGGATGATATGCTGACAACAACGATCCTTGCCATGGACCGGCCCAAGCTGATTGCTCCGGCGATGAATACCCGGATGTACGAGAATCCGGTCACTCAGCATAATCTGGATCTCTTACGGGGCTACGGCTGGGAGATCATCGAACCGGTCAGCGGACATCTGGCCTGCGGGACAAGCGGCAAGGGCAAGATGGCATCACCGGAACGACTCTTCCTTGCTCTGGAACATGCCATCGCTTATCAAAAAGATCTGACCGGAAAGAGGATTCTGGTTTCGGCCGGCCCCACCCGGGAGGCCTTGGATCCGGTCCGCTATCTCACCAATCATTCCAGCGGCCGCATGGGATATGCCATTGCAAAAGTTGCAGCCGACCGTGGTGCAAGAGTCACTCTGGTTTCCGGACCTACGGAACTTAACCCCTCCCCTTATGTCGAATGCATACCGATCGAATCTGCAGAAGAAATGTTTCATGCAGTAAGTCAAAGGGCCTGTGTCCAGGATGCGGTCATCATGGCCGCTGCCGTGGCGGACTTCCGTCCAGCCTCGGTAGCAGACAATAAAATCAAGAAAAAAGAGGGGGAAAGCCTGAGTTCTCTTTCTCTGGAAGGGACAAAAGACATTCTGGAATGGCTGGGCCGACATAAACCCTATCACCAGCTTCTCTGCGGTTTCTCCATGGAGACGGAACATCTTCTGGAAAATTCAAGGAAAAAGCTGGAGAAAAAAAATCTGGACCTGATTGCTGCCAATAGCCTGAAAGAGTCCGGGGCCGGTTTTGGTGTGGATACCAATATTCTGACCCTGATCTGTAAGGACAAGGAAGAAAAACTTCCTCTCATGTCGAAGGAAGAAGCTGCCAATGTCCTTCTGGATCGACTCTTCTCACTTAAAAAAAAACCATCGGGGACTGATATGTACAGGCCTTACTGAACTTTTCATGGTCCGGTAAAGAAGGTACCTATCAGGGGATCCCGGTGGCTTTTTCTTATTCATCTGCACTATTGTAAACCGTATAATTCCCGGAGATGGAGTCTTTCGTGAAGGTTTCCAGCCAGGCCAGAGAGCCTTCCAGGTCGCGCCGGATCAGGAGGTCGTAAGTCTTCTTCGTGTGCTGATAGAGAACCTCCATCCCGTATTTCCGGCAGAAACGCTGCCAGAGAGTGATAACGGCAGGTTTGAAGGAAACGATCAAGGCCGTCAGGATATCACTTTTCCCGATCACGGACAGATT
>JAQXPG010000107.1 GCA_029100405.1 Lachnospiraceae bacterium
TTGGAAACCAAGATGGAAGAAGGAGATCTGGATCTTACAAGGGATACGGCAAACGGAAGCCTCTATGTCCTGGTGCAGAGTTCGGATCCCAAGAGACGGCTGAAATATAACTCGTCCGATGAATTAAATCTCTATCTGGACCCGGATCAGAACGTCATTGTCCACGGCTTTACCGGCAGCATTTCCGGAAACTGGCTGTCCTCAGACAAGCAATCGAAAGACATCACTCTGCAAGATGAGCTGCGATACTGCTTTGGAAAGGGCGGTATGGTTCTCCATTGCAAGCATCCCGATCAGAATCTTAAGAAAACTGCCGGCTGGGACTGGTATATGATCCGATTTACCATAGATGAAAAGGGCATGGTAAATGGCCGCATCTATTCGGGCAGTCATAGGGACCCTTCGACAGCCTTGAACTATTATCCGGATGAAACTAATATCGAGAAGTATATGAAACGGCAGAAATCCGGTACAGAGATCAAGGAGACTTTCTGGCAGGTAAGGCGTAGAACATTGACATAGGATTCTGTGGAGATTAGGACGAACCGGTATGAAGATAGAGACAAATAAAATAAAGAATCATTTCTCGGATGATGTATTAAACATGAAATGGAATCAGTTTGAGAAAAATTCCTGGTTTCAGACGGAGTTATTTCGCAACAACCTGGTCTTTGGTCATGCAGCAGCCATCATGCTGGTCACCATTTCCCTGATCGGCTTCGTCGGGACCTATGCGCCTTTTTCCGAAGGGCTGGTTGTCTCTTATATCAATGCAACTTTTGTCTATGCGGCGATTCTTGTTTTCAATCTGTTTTCTCTTATTCTTTTGAACCGGAGGGCCAGAGCCTTTCGTGAAGATGAGAGTAAGACTTCGCACCGGATCTTCTATTGGTTTAGTGCAATCAATATGGTCTTGGCGGCTACGACCTGTCTTGCCACGCAAAAACACAGCGGCTTTTTCTTTGAATATATCCTGACCACCGTAATTGTCTATCTGCTTCTCTATCTTGATATGAGAAGTCAGATTCGGAATATGATCATCAACCTGCTTAGCATTGTTCTGATCCTCGAGATCAGTCATCATAATACCGCCTGGCAGGATATCGTAGATATCATCGCTTTGCATGTGATCTGCCTTTTCATCAACCGAATCCGCTATAAGAATTTTGTCCTTTTGGAACAGAACAAGTATCTGATTGAAAAGCAGAAGATGGAGTTTTATCTGGATAGCCGGAAAGATGGTTTGACGGGGCTTTCCAATCGAATGAGTCTTCGGGAAGATTTCGATGGATATATCGGTAAAGATCTCTGTTTTGCCATGATCGATCTGGATTTATTTAAGCAATTTAATGATGTCTTTGGTCATGCCGTAGGAGATAAGGCCCTGATTGCAACCGGGCATTTTATGCAGAAGATCTTTGATCGGGAGACGGACCACTGTTATCGCTATGGCGGAGATGAATTTCTGATCGTTTCGGAAACAAAAGATTTTAGTGAATTTCAAGACAGACTTGGCCAGCTGAGGAATAAATGCCGGAATTGGAAGGGCATCCGGAAGATCTCTCTTTCCATTGGTTTTTCATACGGTCATACGAAGGGGCTGGTTGAGATTCGCCAAATGTTAGAGCTTGCAGATGAGAATCTCTATCTTGCCAAGGCGGGAAAGCCGGATAAGATTATTGGAAGCAGATTTGTATCGAAAGCGGAAAAGACAGATCTCTAGCCTGCATTGTTTCCGAACTTATCTCGTGCTATACTAATAAAGATTATCAATATGCCTTTCGGGAAATGTCGGATGAGACTTATGATGACAAGATACAAAATCAAGAACAGGATTCGAAATAAAATCAAGTCGGAGCAGGGTGCCAGTCTGATGATCGCTCTGCTTTTTTTCCTTGTCTGCGCAGTGGTCGGTTCGGTTGTTTTAACCGGAGCTACGGTAACCAGCCGTCGCACGTCCGGACCTGATACCGATGCCAATCGGAGGAGATATGCCTTGATTTCGGCACGAGATCTGATCACGGAACAGATGAAGAGCGGGATTTCGTCGCAGAACGGAAGCAATCAGAGCGAAAGCGATCAGAGCGGAAGTCAGGTAAATCAAAGCGGAAATTCCGGCGCCGCTTCCGATGGAGAATCCTCGGTAAGTTTTGAACAATCATGGGATTTCACATTGGTAGAGCAGGATGACGGGAGTACGTCTCTTTCCTCTTCAAAAGATAATGCTTATGTACCGCAGACATTTCAACCCAAACCCATAAAGGACACTTCAAGCACGAATTCGGATCCTCTTTTTACCTCTTTAAGAAAGAATATGACAGAGAAGGTCATTGCATATTATTGGCCTTATTTCACTTGTGGGAAAAAGGCAACTACCCAAGCCTCATCCGAAGTCCCGCCTGCCAATTCGCCGGATTTAGATCCCTGGCAGACAGAATTCCCAATTACAGATTGGGACCAGGTCTTAAACGGAGCGAATGGTTCTGGTTCGACCGGATCCGGGACGAGCAGCTCAGGAGAGTCAGATACGGCTCTTGCCAATAAATACACTGTTCAGACGACCAAGGATGGTGGACCACTAGAGATCAACCTGGATAGCGATAAAAATTTTCCGACCGTCTATGCAGATGTCTGCATGGATTCCTCTTTTCAGATCAAGATCCATCTCTATTGTAAGGAGAATAGCGGTAATAGTAGTAATAGCAGCAATAGTGGTAATAGCGGTAAGACGGCATCCGATGCGAACCGACCGGAGCTTTGGATCCTTTATCCCTTGTCGGATGTGAGTATCACCTATAACACAAGTCCAAAATCTGAAAATTCTTCGGGAAAATCGGTCACATATACTCGTTCCATGAAAATTCAGGTCAGTTGGGGACAGCCTCTCATTACTTCAGATGAAAATCTGTTAAAAACTTCGGACTGATCTTCAGAATAGTGCTTTTGCAGAGGACAGAT
>JAQXPG010000108.1 GCA_029100405.1 Lachnospiraceae bacterium
GGTCAAGCGGGAACTCGATCTGGATGTGATCCCCCACATGACCTGCCGGGACCGGAATATCAATGCTACCAAGGCTCTGCTTCTCGGCGGCCACGCCGAAGGCATTCGAAATGTCCTGATCATCACGGGGGATCCCATTCCCACTGCAGAACGGGATGAAGTTAAGACCGTCTATCAGTTTAACTCCCGGAAACTGATGGCCTTTATCGATTCTTTGAATCAGGAGGTCTTCGCCGGCGACCAATTCGGCATTTTCGGGGCATTGAATGTCAACGCCTTAAATTTCACTGTGGAATTGGAACGTGCCAGAGAGAAGATGAGTCAGGGCTGTATCGGTTTTCTGACCCAGCCGGTTCTGACGGAGGAGGCCATGGAAAATCTCCGTCTGGCCCGCCGGGAACTGCCGGATGCCTATCTCCTCGCCGGTCTGATTCCGGTAATCAGCGAACGGAATGGGCGTTTTATGGATCAGGAGATCAACGGGATCTCAGTTCCCGAAGACATGATTCGATCCTACCACGGTCTGGACCGTGCAGAAGGAGAAGCCTTGGGACAAAAGTACGTGAATTCTATCTATGCCAGGATTCAGGATCTTGTCGATGGGGTCTACCTCATGACTCCCTTCCACAGATATCAGCTCATGACTCGGATCGTAAAGGATCTGAGAGGTTGAAATTCGTGAAAAAGCAGCCAGCCCCTGATAGATGTCCGGGATTCCGGGTACCTGTCAAGGGCTGACTGCTTGTTAATGACTGCTTGTTAATAGTAAATGCTATTCTGTTTTTAATTCTGCCTGGGTTTCGACCAGAAATCGACCGGCTCATAATCCTGTAACTTAGCCAGGAAACCTCGATCCGCCAGTTCCTTCTGAATGATATCCAGGATCTCTTCGCTGTCTGCCGTAACGGTATGATAATGATATCCGGCGGTGATATTGGAAAGCGGGGAACTCTTGCCTCCGGAGATCTCTTCCTCATAGCGCTTCACATCCAGGCGGGAACGGATATGCATGGGCGCCCGGATAATGCCATAAACCCTGTGATAGACAAAGACATCTTCGATCCTGCCTCCGCAGTCAACGATCAGATTCATCTCTTCCGAAGCTTCTTCCGGCATATGGTGGACCTTAAAAACGCGGCTCTTCTGTGCCTTCACCTGATGGTCCAGGACATAACCCCTGGCAGCCGAGAGGATCGGACTTCCCTCTGCCCGAAGCAGGGCGATGTCCTGTACGATCACCTGCCTGCTTACTGCAAACTTTCTGGCAAGCGCACTTCCGGAAACCTGCCTGTCGCTCTCCTGTAAAATTTTAAGAATTGCCTCCCGGCGCTCTGTTCCCGTCAATTTCCTTTCACCTGCCCTTATTTACTCTGTTATCACAATCATCCGATCCTCTACGAAACAGGAATATCCGAATGATGTTCTTCAGATCGCATGAAGATGCTTCATAGAAATATCCAGAATCGGAGCCGAATGGGTCAAGGCTCCACTCGATATATAATTTACACCAAGATCCGTGAGACTTGCAATCTTTTCACATGTGACATTGCCGGAAACCTCGACCTCTGCCCTCTTATCAATGATCTTCATTGCCTCTGCCATCAGGTCATGGCTCATATTATCCAGCATGATGATATCGGCGCCGGCTTCCACTGCTTCCCGAACCTGATCCAGATTTTCTACCTCGATTTCAATTTTTCTTACAAAGGGTGCATAGGCACGCGCCATCTCTACTGCCTGCTTCACACCGCCGGCTGCTCCGATATGATTGTCCTTCAAAAGGACTCCATCGGACAGATTATATCGGTGGTTATGACCATTGCCAATTCGAACCGCATATTTTTCAAAGATCCGATTGTTTGGCGTAGTCTTTCTGGTATCCAGAAGCCAGATATCCGTTCCTTCCAGAAGTGCAGCCGCCTGATGCGTATAAGTTGCTATTCCGCTCATGCGCTGCAGATAATTCAGAGCTGTCCGCTCCCCGGACAGGAGGACCCGGATATCGCCTTCAATGCAGGCGATCTTCTCTCCATTTTCTACTTCATCGCCATCCTTTGCAAAAAAAGTCACTTTGGTCTCGGGATCCAGAATCGTAAAAACTCTTTCAAAGACAGGAAGTCCGCAGATGATCCCGTCCTCTTTTGCAATCAGATCTACCGTTCCGGTCTTTCTATACGGCATGACACAATTTGTGCTGACATCCTCACTCGTAATATCCTCACGAAGGGCGCTTTCAATCAGAGGATCCACCTGCAATTTCATCGTAATCGGGTCTAACATTTTTCTCTCCTTATTTCCTTTCTTATACCGCTGCCTCACCGCTTTCTTCCCGGAAGTCTTCCCGGTAAGCGATCCGGGCAGAAGACGGGCCTCCCAGAGCCTCGATCTCATTCCGGATCATAGCAGCATAATGTCTCTCCAGAGAAATCGGATCCTTGTATTCCGACAGATCCGGCGTGGCCAGGACGCCATTCCCTTTTTCATAGGTTTTTTCCATGTCACGTGCCGCCCTGCCTGCAAAGACCAGAGCCTCCAAAAGAGAATTGGATGCCAGCCTGTTTTTCCCGTGAACTCCGTTGCAGGCACATTCCCCGATGGCATAAAGATGCGGCATATCGGTTCTGGATTCATGATTTACCTTCACACCACCCATGAAATAATGCTGGGCCGGAACGACCGGTATACATTCCTTCGTCACGTCATAACCATTGTCCGCACAGTGCTGAATAATATTCGGGAAATGTCGAACCAGCTCGTCATGTGGAATGGTTCTAAGATCTTCCCAGACAAATTTGCTTCCATCCTTTTTCATCTGCTTTAAAATCTCCTGCGTCAGAAGATCTCTTGGCAGAAGCTCATTCGTAAAGCGCTGCATATCCTTGCCATAGAGCTTGGCACCCTCTCCACGTACCGATTCCGAGATCAAAAAGCTCCGCTCTTCCTCACGTTCTGTGTAAAAGGTCGTCGGATGGACTTGAATATAATTGACATGTTCCGTCGCAATCCCGTGTTTTAATGCAATCGCAACAGCATCACCGGTCAACTGGCGGAAATTGGTCGAATGACTGTAGAGACCGCCGACTCCTCCGGTTGCCAAGATGGTATAATCGGCCTCGATCACATCCAGTTTCCCGTCCGGAAGACGTACGACGGCACCGCGGCATGTTTCCTTTCGCCCTACATTTCCCCGGGCCTGCCCCCGGTTCGCATCCGTCACGATATCCACCATCGTTGTATATTCCATCATCGTCACATTGGAAAGACGCTTGACCGCCTCCATCAGATGGCTGGTGATCTCTTTTCCCGTGATGTCCTCGTGAAAAAGGATCCTCTTATGGCTGTGGGCCCCTTCCCGTGTGAAGGCCAGGGCACCATGCTCATCTCTTGCAAAGCGGACCCCTAATCCTATCAGGTCTCGAATCACGTCCTGGGAAGATCGGATCATAATATCGACCGAGACCGGGTCATTTTCATTATGACCTGCCTTCATGGTGTCCTCGAAATAGGATTCATAATCGGATTCATCCCGCAGCATGCAGATTCCACCTTGTGCCAGATAGGAATCGCTGCTTTCAAAGTCCGCCTTCGTAATGATAAGCACCTGCCTGTTTTTCGGAAGCTGCAAGGCGAAATATAAGGCTGCGCAGCCACTGCCGACGATCAATATATCCGTTTTCTTCATTTTTTCTTCTTTCCGCGGTCTCAGCCGCTTCTTTCGTCCATGATCTTTACTGATCAAGAACAATACCTTTACCGGCAATTTTACTGATCATGAACAAGACCTTTACCGGCAATCTTACTGATCATGAACAATATCTTTACCGGCAATTTACAATTTAGTGATGAGTATAACACCTGTTTTGATATATGACAAGACATATATTAACACATGTCTTGACAGTTACAGGATTCGTGCTATACTTTCGGACAAGACCTTGCGGAAATATCGCAGGGAAAGAAAATCCGGACATACAGGAATCAAAGAAGGATTCAAAGAGGGATTCAAAAGAAAGCCTGGGAAATCAAAACACCAATTTGCAGAAATTCCTCAAAGCACTTGAAAAGGACCAAAATATGAAAACCATGACAACACGGGAAATGCAGGACCTCATTATTGAAGAAAAGAAGAAAAGGGATATCTGTATTCTGGCTCATGCTTATCAGAGCCAAGATATCTGGGAGGTTGCGGATTACATCGGAGACTCCTACGGCCTCAGTAAAGAAGCAGCAAAAGCGCCGCAGAAAACCATCCTGATGTGCGGGGTACGTTTTATGGCCGAGACCTGTAAGATCCTCTCTCCCGATAAGAGGGTTTTCCTTGCAAATCCCATGGCAGGCTGTCCTATGGCCATGCAGATGAACCGCGAACAAGCCTTACATTTGAAGGAAGAAAATCCGGGGCTGCCCCTGGTGGCCTATATTAATACGACAGCAAGTCTGAAAACGGTTTGTGATGTTGTCGTCACCTCCTCTTCCGCTGTTAAGATCATTCAAAATATGCCGGAAAAGGAGATGCTTTTTGTCCCGGATTGTAATCTGGGCGGCTGGATCAATGAACAAGTTCCGGACAAGAAACTGCATCTGATTCAGGGAGGCTGCCCGACCCATATGCGGATGTCTGCAAACGAGGTCAGAATTGCTAAGGCCCAGCATCCCAATGCCCTGCTTCTGGTACATCCGGAGTGTCTGAAAGAAGTGGTCGACCAGGC
>JAQXPG010000109.1 GCA_029100405.1 Lachnospiraceae bacterium
AGAAGGACACCCTCCGTTATGTCATCTTTCCCCGGACTTCTTATCTCAATCATAAGAAGATCGAAGAGAGAAATCCAAAGCTTGGTGAGGAGCTTTCCTCCTATCGCTATAACCGGGTTTTCAAGATCAAGAATAAGAATAAGAATACAGAGGATTCGTCTTCCGACCAGGCGAATGCGCGTGTCTCCTGTCATGCCGAAACGCATCAAAGTAAGAAGGGCATTGCTGCAGGCGGCGTGACCTATGCCTATCTCATGGAGGTCCTGTCTCAGCTGGAAGAAGATAACCCATCCCTCATAGAAAGCCTCTCTGTCTTCCGTGTGGGGACTCCCTTCCCCTTCCCGGAAAAGGCAGCCCTGGAATTTCTGGACGGACTTCAGAGTGTCCTGTGTCTGGAGGAATTGGATCCGGTGATCGAGAGAGCCCTGATCTATACAGCAGGAAAAGCTCATTTACCGGTCGATATCCACGGAAAATGGGACGGTTCGGTTGCCAGAGCCGGAGAAAACTCTCCGGAATCTGTTCGAAAGGATCTTCTGGCATTTCTTCAGGAGGATCCCTCCATGGATTGTCCTCCCTTGGCCCGGGAACTGTCAAATACGGATAAGCCTGATCTCCCTGTCCGTCCCCCGGTCCTCTGTGCCGGCTGTCCCCATCGGGCTTCCTTCTATGCCGTAAAGCAGGCCATGAAGGGAAAGAAAGCAGTCTTTTGCGGCGACATCGGCTGCTATACCCTCGGGAATGCCGCTCCTTTGGACATGGTCGACACCTGTCTCTGCATGGGAGCAGATGTGACCATTGCCCAGGGCATTCAGGCGGTAGATCCGGGCACCATTGCTTTTTCCTTTATCGGCGACTCTACCTTCTTCGCCTCCGGTATTACCGGAGTTGTCAATGCGGTTTATAACAAGAATGACATCATTCTGATTGTCCTTGATAATTCAACGACCGCCATGACCGGTCATCAGCCGCACCCGGGAACCGGTATCACCATGATGGACTTCTATCAGAAGAAAAAGCAGGGGATCCGGGAAGATGTCGCAAATATCGTTTCGATAGAAAAGATCCTGCGCGGAATCGGTCTGAATTTCGTCGAAACAGTAGACCCCTTCGATCAGGGAAAAGCCATCGAAACGGTGAAACGGGCGGCAGAGGAAAGCGGTGTCCGGGCCATTATTTTCAAGGCCCCCTGCATCGCCTTAGAGAAACCCCTCGACGCCTATCTTGTCGATCCGTCGAAATGCAAGAGCTGCAGGAAGTGCATCACAGAAATCGGCTGTCCGGCCATCTCCATGAAGGAAGGCAAGGCCTGGATCGAACCTTCGCTTTGCAACGGCTGCAGCCTGTGCGCCGGCATCTGTCCCTTTGATGCGATTTCGAAAGGAGGCAAGTCATGACGAGAAATATCCTGCTTTGCGGCGTCGGCGGTCAGGGAACCGTCAAGGCATCGCGGATCATTGCCCTTTCGTCGATGGAAGAGGGCAAAAATGTCCGGACGGCAGAGACCATCGGCATGGCCCAGCGGGGCGGATCTGTGGTCAGCCATGTGCGGATCTCGGATCAGCCGATCTATTCGCCCCTGATTCCCAAGGGCAAGGCCGATCTTCTGATCGCCTTCGAGCCGGGCGAAGCGGTCCGCTGCATTGATTATCTGAAAGAGGACGGCGTGATCATCGTGAATGAGAAGGCAATCCGTCCGGTTTCGGCCAGCCTGTTCGGTTCAGGCTATGATGGGAAGGACGCCCTCGATTTTCTGGACAAACATTTTAAAAATGTAAGGCGGATCGATGGTGATAGGATCTGCGAAAAGTGTGGATCGGATAAGGTATTAAATATAGCCCTCCTCGCAGGTGCGGCAGCTTCCGGCGAGCTTGGCATCACAGTTTCCGGCTTGCTCGATGCCGTAAGAAAGCAGCTTCCCGAAAAAGCTTTTGCCATGAACGAGAAAGCGATTGCCATTGTCACGAAGGGAGAAGAATATGGAAATTAGTGCCAATCAGCTGGAACTTGTGAATGGAAGGATCCGGGCTTTGGAGAAAGCCGACAGCTTCTATGGACAGAGGTTAAAAGAGGCCGGCATTCATGAAGTGCATTCGGCAGAGGATTTTAAGAGACTTCCTTTCTCGGAGAAGAAAGACTTAAGAGAGGCCTATCCCCTGGGCCTTATGACGGCGCCCGAAGAAGAGATCGTAAGGATCCATTCTTCTTCCGGGACTACCGGAAAGCCGGTCATTATCCCATACACAAAAAAGGATGTGGATGACTGGGCAGAGATGTTCAAAAGATGTTATGAATTTGCAGGCCTTACGAAAAAAGACCGGGTCCAGATCACACCGGGTTACGGTCTCTGGACGGCCGGCATCGGTTTCCAGGCCGGCTGTGAAAAACTGGGCGCTATGGCCATCCCCATGGGCCCCGGAAATACGGATAAGCAGATCGAAATGATGATTGCCATGGAGTCGACCGTTCTCTGTGCAACATCCAGTTATGCTTTACTTCTGGCGGAAGAAATTGAGAAAAGAGGTCTTCAGGACCGGGTTAAGTTGAAGAAGGGCATCATCGGCTCCGAACGCTGGAGTGACAAGATGAGGAATAAGATCCGTTCCATCCTCGGAATTGAGCTTTATGATATCTATGGCCTGACGGAAATCTACGGCCCCGGCATCGGCATCAGCTGTGATGCAGAACAGGGCATGCATTATTGGGATGACTATATCTATCTCGAGATCATTGATCCGAAAACCGGAGAGGATCTGCCGGACGGAGAGTGGGGAGAGATCGTCATTACGACGCTTCGGAAAGAAGGCGCGCCTCTGATTCGTTACCGGACGCATGATATTTCCCGGATCATTCCGGAAGCTTGCAGCTGTGGAAATACCTACCCCAGGATCGATATCATTCAGGCCAGAACAGATGACATGATGAAAATTCATGGCGTCAATGTCTTCCCGGCTCAGATCGAAGAGATCCTTGCTCTCTTTGATGAATTGTCCAGTGAGTATCAGATTCGGATCTCCCACCTGGAAGGCAGGGACACCATGCGCCTCTATGTGGAAGCCCTGTCCGGAAAATCTGATTTCTACCAGCTCTCCGAGAGAGTCGCCGAGAAGGTCAAGAGTAAGATCGGATTTACGCCCATTGTCAAAGTCGTCGAGGAAGGCGTCCTGCCGCGCAGCATGAAGAAGACCAGGCGGGTCATTGATGAGAGATATGAATAAACAAAAAACCGGTTCCCATGACGGCAGGAACCGGTTTTATTATTCTTATGAGATTGGATCTTCGAATTACTGAAGACCGTTCACAAGCTTGGTAAGACGAGATACCTTACGAGCTGCGGTGTTCTTATGAAGAATACCCTTGTTAGCAGCCTTGGTGATCTGACTGATTGCAACGGTAAGAGCCTTATTAGCCTCTTCCTTATTGCCAGCCTCGACAGCAGCCTCGACCTTCTTTACGTAAGTCTTAACTGCAGTACGGATAGCCTTGTTACGCTCAGCACGCTTAGCGCTTGTTACAACTCTCTTCTTTGCAGACTTGATATTTGCCAATGTTTTCACCTCCATGTATTGGAATAAAGAAATAATTATTTCGTGTATTCCCCATCGAGGCCGGACACGGACAGTTCGATGTGACACACAAAATATATAATACGGTTGAACCGATTCCATGTCAAGATGTAATTCAGGAAAAGCGAAAACAAATATTTGATTGCAAGATCGTATGACGGTAGATTTGTGATATCATCTATCTATTAAGAGAAGAGTTTAAAGAAAACAGGTGACATCATGCTTTTGGAAATTCGGGATGGTACGGTGACGCGCGGAGGAAATCCGGTCCTGTCTCATTTTAATTTTGAGATCCGCGGTCAGGAGAAGATTGCCATTGTCGGGAAAAACGGTGCCGGAAAGACAACGCTTCTGGAAGTTCTTGCCGGCGAACGGCCTTTGGATCGAGATGATAAGGCAGAGGGCAGAGGACAGAAACGTTTTTCTACAGCCAGAGATCTTAGCATTACTTATATTCCGCAGAGAATGAATCTGGATCCGGAAGCCAGAGCCGGAGACTTATTATCTGGTGACTCGGTCCTGGCCCGCCGCCTCTTTACCGAACTTGGCTTTTCCCTGGATGACCTGCAGAAGAAGATCCGTGAGTTTTCCGGCGGAGAGCAGAGGAAGATCCAGCTTTTAAGAGGCTTTTTGGAGGAATCAGACCTTCTGATCCTGGATGAGCCGACCAATCATCTGGATCTTTTGACAACAAACAAGTTAGAACATTTCGTACGATCCTTTCCTAAGGCTCTTATTTATGTCAGCCACGATCGATATTTCATGGATGAAACAGCAGAAGTGATCTGGGAGATCTCGAAGGGGAAGCTGACGCCTTATGTCGGAAACTATTCTTCCTATCGAAAGGAAAAACGGGAGAAAGTGGAGCGCCAGGCCAAAGCCTACGAGAGGCAAAAGGCCGAGATCCAGCGGGAAGAAGAATTGATCAAGCGTTTCCGGAATAAGGCCAGGAAAGCGGCTTTCGCCCGGTCGCGGCAGAAGATCCTGGATCGGATGGAAAA
>JAQXPG010000110.1 GCA_029100405.1 Lachnospiraceae bacterium
TTATTTCTTCCCTTCTTTTTGGTGCAATGCATTTCAATGTGGTACAATTTGTTTATGCAGCATTGCTTGGCATCGGACTGGCTCTTCTCTATCTATGGAAAGGGAAGATTATCCTTCCGATCCTGGCTCACGGGCTGACGAATCTTTTTGTTCTTTTGATCGCCGGTCTTTGAAGGCCGAAAATGTGAGAGTGTTTTGGAAGGTAGGAGGTACTTGTGATGGCAGGGAAGAAGAGAAATGAAGCAGAAAATAAAGATCCGGAATTGTCAGTAAAGGACCACAATTATCTGGCCCTGGTTGCCAATCTTATGATCTCTATTCTTCTTTTGGTAGTCGGGCTCTCTATGCTTTTTATCGCAGGAATGAAGCCCCTTTACTATACCTATATCATCATAGGTTTTCTACTGGTCTGGGGCATTACCTGCACCGTTCGATACTTTGTGAAAGAAGAATTCCGGATCATATCCAATTATGATCTGGCTTTCGGTATTCTGATTCTGATCCTTTCGGCCTGCATGTTACTCCGTGCCGAAAAAGTCAGCTCCTATTTTCATCTGCTTTTAGGCTGCCTGACACTGGTCGAGAGCGTAGTTCTCCTCCAGCATACGGTACAGATGAAACAATTGAAGGGTGCCGCATGGTTTTTAAATCTTGTCATGTCTCTTCTCTTGATTGCCTATTCTGTGATCACGATCTTACATCTGGATAAAGTCTTAGATCCGAATAGTCAGATCTTCTATATCCTTTTGGTCATCGCAGCTCTATTCGGCCTGATCTCCCAGATCCTTGTGGCATTTCGGGCAAAGGGCTTCCGTAAGGAAGAAATCAAACAGAAGCGGGAAGAAGAGGAGAAGATCGAGGACTTTGAACCTGCCGGTCAGGAAGAGATTGGAAACGAGAAAGCATCTGAATCAGGAGACAAGTCTGTAAACAGTTCCACAACCAGCCCTGTCGAAGGCAAGGGCAAGGAAGGTTCTGATGAAAGTTCTGATGAAGGTTCCGATGAAAGTTCCGATGAAGGTCCCGATGAAAGTGCCTCTGCCTGGACAGAAGCTGATGATGCCTATTTCAAACAGATCAAAAAATGAATTTGAGGTAAAGCTATGGCGAATATCATGGATTATTTGAACTGGAGAAATGATGTAACCATGCAGGTCGATCCCTTCAATGAGGTCGATAATCTCATCTTGTCCGAGATCGCATATTCCAATCTTGACGGGATCGTGCCTTCACCGGAGAGCAGGAAGAAGATTTCGATTCAGGAAGCAAGCAGACTCTTCTTTGAACGACATGATCTTTCGGAACTTTCTACTGATAAAAACGGTGCAACTGCAAATGCACCGCTTTTTTTAAAAAAAGCATCCGAGACCAGGCGCTTTCAAAAGACAAAACTCTTTGCTTATGTCAATGAAATCGATGAAGAGACAGAGATTCAGTTTTCTGCCGTATCCTTTTTGCTGCCGGATCATTCGATCTACATCGCCTTCCGAGGGACCGACCATACTCTGGTCGGCTGGCAGGAAGATTTCAATATGAGCTATCTGGACGCTACGCCCGGACAGAAACAGGCGGTCTCTTATATCAACCGAATCGGACGCTTTACATTTCGTAAGATCCGTGTCGGCGGACACAGTAAGGGCGGAAACTTTGCCGTCTATGGCTCCGCTTTTTCGGATCCTAAGGTTCAGAAAAAAATAAGAGACGTCTGGTCCAATGACGGTCCCGGTTTTAATGAGGCGATTGCTTCGCTTCAGAAATTTAAATCCATTCTTCCAAAAGTACATTCCATTGTTCCGGAGCATTCCATCGTTGGTATGATCATGGAAAATGCCTACCATCATAAGATCGTAAAAAGCAATGCGACCGGTCTTCTTCAGCATGATCCGACCTCCTGGCAGGTGTCCGGCAACCAATTTGCCGAAGCAGAAAAACTAAGTGATCAGTCTCTGATTTTCGATGAAACCCTGCGGCGCTGGCTGGATGGCTTAAATAGTGACACCAGGAAAGAGTTTATTGCTATTTTATTTCAATCTCTGGCCTATGGAGGAAAAACCACCACGGATGAAGTGGAGCTTTCCAAGCCCAAAACCTATGCCAATATGATCGCAGTGATCCGCACTCTGCCACCGGAAAAGCAGAGGCTTTTCGGCGGTGTTCTGGCCAAGCTTGCCAAGAGCTGGGGATCCATTATGATCGATAATTTGAAACGGAAATGGACCGGTCAGGACAAGGAATAGATGTGTCAAAAAAATACATAAATAAGAATTCGAGAGAATAAGAAAGTATTCGTGAGAAATATAGAGAAAATAGCCTTATTTTCGTAAATCAATGAAATTGCATGACTGCCTCTATCAAACTATTATATGAATTGTTGATTAGCACTCCATTAAATTGAGTGCTAACAAATTCGATTGAAATTAGGAGGTACTAGATCATGAAATTAGTTCCA
Organism: Lachnospiraceae bacterium; assembly: GCA_029100405.1. GTDB lineage: Bacteria > Bacillota > Clostridia > Lachnospirales > Lachnospiraceae > Lachnocurva. The sequence goes on from JAQXPG010000110.1 coordinate 2,450, forward strand.
TTAAGTGACAGGGTCGTATTACAGCAGGTCAAGGCAGAAGAGACCACAAAATCCGGTATCATTCTGGCATCCGCAGCTCAGGAAAAGCCTCAGGAAGCAACTGTACTTGCAGTTGGCCCCGGCGGAATGGTTGACGGACATGAAGTAAAGATGCAGGTCAAGGAAGGCCAAAAGGTCATCTACTCCAAGTACGCCGGAACAGAAGTAAAGCTTGACGGCGAAGAATATATCATTGTAAAAGAAAGCGACATTCTTGCAGTCGTTGAATAATGATCATAGTATCAAAAGATAGTTTTGACACTCATATCTTAAGATTTCCGGAATGTGTTTTTACAGGAAATAAGAATTTTGATATAAGACATAAGAAAGAAGGAATTGATCATGGCAAAAGAGATTAAATACGGCGCAGAAGCCAGAGCAGCTCTTCAGAGCGGTGTGGATCAGCTTGCAGACGCTGTTCGTGTAACCATCGGGCCTAAGGGAAGAAATGTAGTACTGGATAAGTCCTATGGCGCTCCTCTGATCACAAATGACGGTGTTTCCATTGCAAAGGAAATCGAGCTCAAGGATCCTTATGAAAACATGGGAGCTCAGCTGGTTAAGGAAGTAGCAACCAAGACAAATGATGTTGCAGGTGATGGTACAACAACTGCAACCATTCTTGCTCAGGCTATGGTAGATGAAGGCGTTAAGAACCTGGCAGCCGGTGCAAATCCTATGGTTTTACGTCGTGGTATGAAGAAGGCTACCGATGCAGCTGTTGATGCCATCGTAAAGATGTCCGCTCCGGTAAAGGGCAAGGATCAGATTGCCAAGGTTGCATCGATCTCCGCATCTTCTGATGAAGTCGGTGATATGATCGCAAACGCCATGGAGAAGGTTTCCAATGATGGCGTTATCACGATCGAAGAGTCCAAGACCATGCAGACCGAGCTGGATCTGGTAGAAGGAATGCAGTTCGATCGTGGATATATCTCCTCTTATATGGTTACCGATACCGATAAGATGGAAGCTGTTCTGGATGAACCCTACATCCTGATTACCGACAAGAAGATCTCTAACATTCAGGAGATTCTTCCTCTTCTGGAGCAGATCGTACAGCAGGGCGCTCGTCTTCTGATCATCGCTGAAGATGTTGAGGGTGAAGCTCTTACCACATTGATCCTCAATAAGCTGAGAGGAACCTTCAATGTCGTTGCAGTCAAGGCTCCGGGTTACGGCGACCGCAGAAAGGAAATGCTTCAGGATATCGCTATTCTGACAGGCGGTCAGGTTATCACCTCTGATGTCGGCATTGAGCTTAAGGATGCTACCATCGATATGCTCGGCCGTGCAAAGTCCGTTAAGGTTAAGAAAGATACGACTGTCATTGTTGACGGTGAAGGCGATAAAGACGCAATCAAGGACCGTGTTGCTCAGATCCGTAAGCAGATCGAGGAAACCACTTCTCAGTTCGATAAAGAAAAGCTCCAGGAGCGTCTGGCTAAGCTTGCCGGCGGTGTCGCTGTCATCCGTGTCGGTGCAGCAACAGAGACCGAGATGAAGGAAGCTAAGCTTCGTATGGAAGATGCTCTGAATGCAACCCGTGCCGCAGTAGAAGAGGGTATTATCGCCGGAGGCGGTTCTGCATATATCCACGCCATCAAGGCTGTCGATGATGTTGCATCCACTTTGGAAGGCGACGAAAAGACCGGTGCCAAGGTCGTAGCCAAGGCTCTGGAAGCTCCTCTTTTCTACATTGCTCAGAATGCAGGTCTGGAAGGCGCTGTCATCATCAATAAGGTTCGTGAATCAGATGACGGTGTTGGTTACGATGCAGCCAAGGATCAGTATGTAGACATGGTAGAAGCCGGAATTCTGGATCCTGTCAAGGTTACAAGAACCGCTCTTCTCAATGCCACATCGGTAGCATCCACACTGCTGACGACAGAGTCTGTTGTTGCTGATATTAAGGAACCTGCACCTGCAGCTCCTGCCGCACCTCAGCCTGGCATGATGTGATCCGGTCATTGAATCATTGAATCAATCGATCAAAGCATAAAGTGATAAAAAGGCCCTTCTTCCCGATTTGGAAGAAGGGCCTTTTTCATGATTCCTGCTTTCGCCGGCTGGACTTGACAAGGATAGTATGGTAAACTTTACCGGTATGCGAAAGAAATGAGAGGTTCCACCATGCCAAGAGTTGCAATACTTACCGACAGTAACAGCGGTATCACCATAGAAGAGGCAAAGAAGATGGGGGTATTCGTTCTCCCTATGCCTTTTTATATCAATGACAAGCTCTACTATGAAGAGATCGATCTGTCTCAGGAGGAATTCTATAACAAGCTCCGTCAGCCGGATTGTAAGATCACAACTTCCATGCCGATCGTAGGCGATCTCATGGATCAGTGGGATGAGCTACTTAAGGACTATGATGAGGTAGTCTATATTCCGATGTCATCCGGTCTGTCATCCTCCTGTGCAACCGCAATCGGTCTGGCAGATGACTATGACGGCAAGGTTTTTGTCGTAAACAATCAGAGAATTTCCGTTACTCAGAGACTGTCCGTCGTCGAGGCCAAGAAAATGGCAGATCTTGGAAAAAGCGGCAGTGAGATTCAGAAGTTTTTGGAGGATACCAAGTTCGATTCTTCGATCTATATTACCGTCGGGACCCTGGAATATCTGAAACGGGGCGGCCGCTTAACACCTGCAGTTGCAGCGATCGGAACTTTGCTTCGGATCAAGCCGGTGCTTACGATTCAAGGGGAGAAACTCGATTCCTTTGCCAAGGCACGTACCATGAAACAGGCAAAACAGATCATGATGGATGCCATTGATAAGGACATGAAGGAACGTTTTCATGATCCGGAAGGAAAGAATTGTATTATTTCCGTTGCCCATACCCAGGAAGAGGAGGCAGCAGAAGAGTTCCGTCAGGAACTTTTGGAGCGCTGGCCCAACCGGGAGATCCTGATCAATCCCCTGTCTCTCAGTGTATCCTGTCATATCGGCCCGGGATCTCTGGCAGTTACAACCAGTATCAGACACGATATCTTAAAATAATATTACCGGGCAGATTCTATCTGTCCGGCTTTCTTTTTTCAGAGGCTTTTGTAAAGATTTTTCTTGGAGGTTGAGTGAGAAATGATTACAGCAGTAGTTGGCGCAAACTGGGGTGATGAAGGAAAGGGCAAGATCACAGATACTCTGGCAGATCAGGCTGACATTGTTGTCCGCTTTCAGGGTGGTGCAAATGCAGGCCATACCATCGTAAATGACTATGGTAAGTTCGCTTTACATACGGTTCCGTCCGGTGCTTTTCACCAGAATATCATGAATGTCATGGGCGCCGGCGTAGCCTTCGATATCGAGAAATTCATGAATGAGATCGATACGATCACAAGCCGTGGAGTCCCCATGCCGAATCTTCTGATATCGGACCGGGCACAGGTCATGATGCCTTACCACGTTCTCTTTGATACCCTGGAAGAAGCACGTCTGGCCGGTAAGTCTTTTGGCTCTACCAAGTCCGGAATCGCTCCTTTCTATTCGGACAAATACGCAAAGATTGGTTGGCAGCTTCATGAATTCTATCAGGATGATGATGTTCTGATGGAGAAGATCAATCGCGTGGCAGATATTAAGGATGTTCTTCTGACCAATCTCTATCATACCAACCCCATTGATCGGGAAGGCCTCCTGAACTGGATCAAAAACCAGAGAGAAAGGGTAAAGCCCTATATCGGTGATGTATCCCTTTATCTGACAAATGCCTTGAAAGAAGGTAAGAAGGTCCTCTTCGAGGGACAGCTTGGTACCATGAAGGATCCGGATCACGGCATCTATCCCATGGTCACATCTTCTTCTCCTCTGGCTGCCTTCGGCGCAGTTTCCTGTGGTGTCGCACCTTATGAGATCAATAAGATCGTCGTTGTCAGCAAGGCTTATTCCTCCGCTGTCGGTGCAGGAGAGTTCGTTTCCGAGATCTTCGGTCATGAGGCTGAGCTTCTTCGGAATCATGGTGGTGACGGTGGCGAATATGGTGCTACCACCGGACGTCCCCGCCGTGTCGGCTGGTATGACTGTGTGGCCTCCAGATACGGCTGCCGGGTACAGGGTGCTACCGATGTTGCCTTTACCGTTGTCGATGATCTCGGTTATCTGGATGAGATCCCGGTCTGTGTCGCTTATGAATGCCATGGTGAGACCGTAAAAGAATTCCCGGTCACTTCAAAGCTCAAGGATTGTAAGCCGGTCTATAAGACCTTCCCGGGTTGGAAATGCGATATCCGCGGTATTAAAAAGTACGAGGATCTGCCGGAAAAATGCAGAAACTATATTGAATTTATCGAGAAGGAGATCGGTTTCCCGATTACCATGATCTCTAACGGTCCTGCAAGAGAGGATATTATTTACCGCGAATCACCGCTGAAAAAATAATTCTGGATCAGCATTCTTAACACTTTTATCACAAACTGCCTCGATCGAACTTGTATACTTAGTAAAGCAGCAAACGTTTGATGAGGCAGTTTTTTGTCGCTTTTTTCAAAAAGCCGCGGCAAAATTCAATAAGAACGATGAAAGAGAACGATTAAGGAGAACTACTTTGATAGAAGTGAAGCATCTATCCAAATCCTATGGGAAGCATCCCGTTGTTTCTGACCTTTCCTTTTCCATGGAAAAGGGACATATCTACGGACTTCTGGGACCGAACGGGGCCGGAAAGTCGACCACAATGAACATGATGACCGGATATCTCGCCATTGGTCAGGGGAGTGTATCCATCGATGGTCTGGACATCCTGAAGGATGCCCGTAAAGCCAAGAGACGGATCGGTTATCTGCCGGAAATACCACCTCTTTATCCGGATATGACAGTGAGGGAATATCTTCAATTTGTCATACAATTGAAGGAAGTCGAAAGGAAGAAACAAAAAGCAGAAGAGAAGCGGCTGATTGACCTTACGAATCTAAGCGATGTTCGTGACCGCCTGATTCGAAATCTTTCCAAAGGTTATCGGCAGAGAGTCGGCCTGGCGGCTGCCCTGGCCAACGACCCCCTGCTTATTATTCTGGATGAGCCGACCGTCGGTCTGGATCCAAAGCAGCTGAGTGATTTTCGTTCTCTTCTTTTTCGCCTGAAAGAAGACCATATCATCCTGCTTTCCTCCCATATCCTGGCAGAGGTCAGTGATCTCTGTGATCATATTTTTATCCTTTCCAAAGGAAAAATTATCCTTTCCGAAAGTGCAGATCATCTGACAGAGTCCTTTGACAAGGAGCGGCATCTTTCCATTCGTGGTCTTGGCGACGGCCAGGTCATCCGCATGCTTCTTCTGGATCTGGAAAATATAGACCGTGTGGAAGTCAGGCAGGAGACCGGGGAAAAGGAAGCTCAAATTGATGTCTATTATAATGGGGATGAGGATATCCGGCCGGAGATCTCTCAGCTCCTTATGGATCAAAAATTTGCCATCCTGGAAATGACGGAAGTCAATCAGTCCCTGGAAGAAGTCTTCTTAGAGCTCACAGATAAAAGCGATACCCCTCTTACTAAACAAAAGCCTGATCCTCGGATGGATCAGGCCGATGCAGAAGAAACAAAAGAAGAAGCAAAAAAAGAAACAAAAGAAAAAACGAAAGACAAGGCAGGTAATAAAGAATGATAGCAGTATGGAAAAGAGAATTCAGATCTTTATTCAATAACGTCATCGGCTGGCTTTTTTTAGGAATCAACCTCTTTGTCTATGGTCTATATTTCTTCGCCTATAATCTGTCACAAGGATCTCCCTCCATTGTGAATACTGTTTATGGCATTACTTTCCTCATCCTTTTTACGGCACCGGTACTTACCATGCGGTCTCTTTCCGAAGAAAAGAAGAACCATACCGATCAGCTTCTGTGGACGTCCCCGTCTTCTGTCGGACAGATCATTCTGGGAAAATATCTGGCATTGGCATCTACTTTCACCATTCAGACGCTTGTGATCGGGATCAGTCCGCTTTTCTTACGTATTTTTGGAAAAGCTGCCTTAAAGGAAAGTTATACCGCAATCTTAGGCTACTGGCTCTATGGCCTCTCCTGCATTGCCATTGGTCTTCTGATCTCTGCTCTTACAGAAAGCCAGATGATCGCTGCCATTCTATCCATCGCCGTGCTCTTTCTTGGCTACATGATGTCCGGTATCACAGGCTTTTTCTCTAAGTTTCCGATTTTAGTGAAGATCCTGTCCTGTTATGACTTGAGTTCACCTTTTGATAACTTTCGCTCCGGCATCATAGAGATCTCATCACTGGTTTATTATCTGTCCATCATCATCCTCTGTCTTTTTCTGACCTGTCAGGTCATCCAGAAGGCCAGATGGACCATGAGTATCAAACGACTGACCACAGGGGCTTTCAGTCTGGTCTCCATTTTTGCCCTGCTTCTGGTCTTGATTGCAGGAAATATCGGAATCACAAAGCTTCCTTCCCGTTATCGTTCGATCGATATGACGCGATCGAAGTTTTTCTCTCTGACAAGTGACACGAAAAAGTTCCTGGACGGCTTACAGACGGATATCACGATCTACTGTCTCAATACGCGTACAGAAGAAGAGAAGATGACTTCTCTGGAACAAAATGATACCAGCCTTCCCTACAGCGGAGAAGCCGTGAACCATACCTTGAATCTCTATGAGGGAGATCCTCATATCAAGGTCAAATACATCGACACGGATCAGAGTCCGAAATTTGCATCGAAATACAGTGATGAGAGCCTGGATCAGGGAAGTCTGATCCTTGTGAATGCTTCCACAGGAAAATCCAAAGTTATCAATTCAGCCGATCTCTTCAGCTACGGCATCGATAATTCGTCTTATTCCTACCAGATCACGGCATTCGATGCAGAAGGCCAGATCACATCTGCAATTCAAAGTATTACGAAGAGCAATTCAGACAAGGTCTATATTGTCGAAGGGCATAATGAAACAGAACTGGGAAGCGCTTTTTCGGAACTGATCAGTAAAAAGAATATGACGAAGGACAGCTTGAATCTTCGTAACAATGAGATCCCGTCCGACTGTACTCTCCTCATCCTGAATGGTCCGACCAGCGATCTCTCTGAAGGGGAATGCCGGAAATTGTCGACTTATCTATCCAATGGAGGGAAAGCGCTTCTCACCCTTTCGCTTTCTGCCATATCAGAGGGCAATTCGGATCCGACACCAAATTATGTCAATCTATTGAATCAATATGGCATCAATATCCGCTATGGATTGGTGGAAGACAGCAGTGCCTATACAGCACCCAATTATTCCTGGCTTCTCTATCCCAATGTGTCAAAGACGGATCTTACGAAGGGCATTTCTTCCAATCCTTCCATTCTGGTGCCACAAGCCGTTTCGATGACAACCGGAACGAATGAAAATATTACAACAAATGATTTTCTGACCACTTCTGCGGGAGCAAGTCTCGTAGATCCCCAGACAGGAAAGGAAATGACGGATTCGAAGAAGCCGGAAGGGACAGGCTTTACCCTTGGGAGTGAGATCACGGTCGGTGGAAAGGAAGCCAATCTGATCGTTCTGGCATCTTCCTATATGCTGGTTGACGATGTGGAATCGATGGCACCGGGGCAAAATACCAGACTCTTCAGCAATATCCTGTCTGCTTTCGGCGGAGATGCATCGAAAGGATCCGTTTCTGTCGCATCGAAGAGCTACAGTTATCAGAATCTCCAGTTCAGTGCCAGGGCGGTCGTCCTCTATGGACTCCTGTGGGGACTGATGATCCCTATTGCATTGATCCTTATCGGTATTATCATTTGGGCGGTTCGAAGGAGAAAGTGATTTCTTATTTCTTATTTTTTTCCGATCCTGAGAAAGACTCCGATGATCCAGAGAATGGCCGGGATCAGGATCGTTAAGACAATGGACAATCCAAGAATATGCATGGTCCTCGGATCATCTGTCAATGCCGCAAATAATGTGAAGACATACATACCGACAAGAATGACGATTCCAAGGATTGCAAGAATCTGACGTAATTTTTTCATTATGGTCTCCATTTGATGCGTCTGTACAAGTCAGGCGGCTTCTGATAAAATAAGTGAGTTCTTTAGGAACAATCATACAATATTTAAAGGAGAATGAACATGAGTTTGTTAGAAGATTGGCGAAAAGAAGCCTATGACCGGAATGCAGATCCCAATGCGCTGAAGAAGCTTTGGGACGACTACTTCAAGAAGGAGCAGGAGATCTATTCCATCCTGTTGAAGGATCCGGATAATGTGGTAAAGGGAAGTGTCAGGGAACTGGCAGATCGTTTCGGGATCGAGCTTAAAATTATGGTCGGTTTTCTGGACGGAATCAATGACAGTCTGGTAGAGCCGAATCCGATCGAGACCATGGATGAGAACACGGTCGTTTCCCTTGCTTTTGATAAGAAAAAACTCTATATGAACATGGTAGATGCGGAAGCTGACTGGCTTTACAATCTGCCGGAATGGGATAAGATTTTTTCCAAGGAAGAACAGAAGAAGCTTTATCTGGAGCAGAAGAAGAGTAAGACCGTTCATCGTGCCAAGAAGATCGGACGAAATGATCCCTGCCCTTGCGGTTCCGGCAAGAAGTATAAATACTGCCATGGCAGAAAGGGAGCAGAACCCTTAGATCCGAAATATCTGCAGTGACATTCTACTGTACTAGAAGCTGAACCTGATCATAGAATTCCGGATAGGAGATGTCCACGCAGGAAGGATGATCTAATGTGACTGCACCATTTACTGCAAGTCCGGCGATCGTAAAAGCCATAGCAATTCTGTGATCCATATAAGTTTTGACAGGAGCTCCATGCAGCTCCTTTCCTCCGTGGATCCGTAAGCCGTCCGGCCTTTCCTCGACATCTGCACCCATAGCCAGAAGGTTTTCACAAATGGATTTTATCCGATCGGATTCCTTGACCCGAAGCTCCGATGCATCCTTGATTTCCGTATCACCGTCTGCAAAGGCAGCCATACAGGCAATCACGGGGATCTCATCGATGAGACGGGGGATCAGGTCTCCTTCGATGGTACAGCCATGTAAAGAGGAAGAAGAAACCGTAAGATCTGCGACTTCTTCCCCAGACAAAAGCCTTTGATTTTCGATGACCAGATGACCACCCATCTTTTGAATGACAGAAAGGATCCCTGCCCGAGTCGGATTGATATTGACATCCTTCAGAGTGATCTCCGAATTCGGAAGGATCAGACCTGCGGCCAGGAAATAAGCCGCACTGGAAATGTCAGCCGGGACGAATATTTTCTGTCCCACAAGCTTTGGCCGGCTATAGATCAGGGCCATTTTATTCTCGGGATCAAGATCCATTTTCGCCCCGAATGCCAGAAGCATACGTTCCGTATGATCACGGGACAGAGCAGGCTCATAGACACAGGTTTCCCCCTCTGCGTAGAGACCGGCCAGAAGGATACAGGACTTGACCTGAGCAGAAGCGACCTTGGTATGATAGGTGATCCCCCGAAGAGGAGATGGTTCTATGGTCAGAGGAGCACAATCATTCCCGCGATCCGAGCTGATCCGGGCTCCCATTTCCTGTAAAGGTTCCAGGATCCGCTTCATCGGACGCTTCTGAATCGAATCATCCCCATTCAGATGGCTGGTGAAGGTCTGTCCAGCCAGAATACCGCTGATCATCCGGGTCGTCGTTCCCGAATTTCCGGTATCCAGGACTCCATCCGCCGGTCTTAATCCATCCAGGCCTCTGCCGGAAATGTAGACCGTGTTTTTCTCTTCCTCTGTTTTGATCAAAATACCCATTTTTCGAAAGCAGGAGATTGTGGAACGGCAGTCTGCGCTGTTTAAGAAACCGGTGACTTCTGTCTGCCCCTCTGCCAGAGATCCTAACATGACGGATCGGTGAGAGATCGACTTATCTCCGGGGACTCTCAATTCGCCATGCATTGATTTGATATCTTCTGTAAATATTTTATTTGCCTGGTACATAATATCTCCGTTCCCAATTCCTTTTTCAGTTTCCCAAAAAACTCTCAGGCCTTTTCTAAAAGGATTCCTTATTTAAGGATTCCTTATTTTCTCTTTCTGATCTGATATCCGGCTTCTTTTAAGAGTTGTACTGCCCGGTCCCTGTCATCGCTTCGATAGGTTTCAATACGAAGGACTCCATCTTCAAATTCACGGTTATGGATGATGCCGATATTCTGGATATTGATATCATGATCGGCCAAAAGCTTTGATACGGCAGCAATTCCGCCGACCTTATCCTCGATGAAGAGATAGATCTCATTTGCAACCGGAAGGATGCCCCGATCTGTGATGGCAAGCGAATCCCGGTATTCCTTTGCATTGGAAAACAGCCGGATCAGGCTCTCGGAATCGCCGGCCAAAATGGCCTTCCGAAACTCATCCAGAGAATCCTCATAAAGATCCAGTAATTTTAAGATCTCATCCCGGTTGGCCAGACAGATATTCTGCCACATGACCGGAGAAGAAGAGGAGATCCGCGTGATATCCCGAAAACCTCCTGCGGCAATGGTTTTCAGGATGGAATCTTTGGTATCTTCCTTTCGAACCAGATCCACAAGAGAAGCGGAAATAATATGAGGCAGATGACTGATCGAAGCAGTCGCAAAATCATGCCGATCCGGTGTCAATTGAATCGGAATGGCTCCCAGGGAATGAACAAATTCCGAGAAGAGATTTAATTCCTCTGCATTCATTTCCGGATCATGCGTCAGGATATAAAAAGCATTCTGTAAGAGAAGGCGGGAAGAATTTTCAAAACCGATCGCTTCGGAACCTGCCATAGGATGACCGCCGATAAATTGGACAGAAAGACCAAGTTCCCGAATTTTCTCATGAATATCTCCCTTGACCGACCCGACATCCGTGATCAGGGTCTTCTTGGAAAGAAGCGGTTTTAACTGATCTAAATAGTCACAATTGACCCGGACCGGGCTGCAGAGAAAGAGGACATCACAAGTTGCAAACTCCTCCAGGGGCAGAAAATCTTTGTTCAAAATCACGCCTTCGGCCTCTGCCTTCTCTAATGTAGACCGTCTTGAAGCATGACCGATGAGCTTGATCTTAGGATATTCCAGTCGGATCGCCTTTGCAATTGATCCTCCGATCAAACCAAGTCCGATAAAACCAATCTTCTTCCAGTCATTGATTTTAGTGCGAAAATCGTCCATTGTGACCTCACGTTCCTAATTTCTTATGTCAGTTTTTTGTCAGTTTTTCTCTTTGAAATATTATATACCAATCCTATCTGTTTATTTTATATATGTCAACACTTCAACGTATAAAAGCAAAGGAAAGTCTTTACCAAAAAGGTCCACTTTGTTATACTTTTGACAGTTCGTATTCGAAAAATTCCAGCTTTGTATACAAGAAAAGAAGAAAGAAGGCACGGCATGACAAAGATTACGATGAAAACCCCTCTGGTGGAAATGGATGGAGATGAGATGACCCGGATCCTCTGGGCCATGATCAAGAAGCATCTGATCCTCCCCTATATCGATTTAAAGAGTGACTATTACGATCTCGGACTGGAACACCGAAATGAAACCAATGATCAGGTCACCGTTGATTCGGCCCTGGCCACCAAAAAATATGGTGTTGCCGTGAAATGTGCGACGATCACTCCAAATGCAGCACGTGTCAAGGAATATAATCTGAAGGAGATGTGGAAGAGTCCGAATGGAACCATTCGTGCCATTCTGGACGGAACCGTTTTCCGTGCGCCCATCCTGGTCAAGGGAATCGAGCCCAATGTCCGCACCTGGAAGAAGCCGATCACTATCGCACGTCATGCCTATGGCGATGTCTATCGGAATACGGAAATGAAAATCCCCGGCCCCGGAAAAGTTGAGCTGGTTTATACGGCAGAAGACGGACATGAAGAGAGAGCTCTGGTTCATGATTTTGACTGCCCCGGCGTTGTTCAGGGCCAGCACAATCTGATTCCTTCCATCACCTCTTTTGCAGATTCCTGCTTTAGCTATGCCCTGGAGAAGAAGCAGGATCTCTGGTTTGCAACCAAGGATACCATCAGTAAGAAATACGATCATACCTTTAAGGATATCTTCCAGGAGCGCTATGATAAGAAATATAAACCTCTCTTTGAAGAAGCCGGCATCACCTATTTCTATACCCTGATCGATGATGCCGTTGCCCGTGTCATGAAATCAGAAGGCGGCTTTATCTGGGCCTGCAAGAATTATGACGGTGATGTCATGAGCGACATGCTGTCCTCAGCCTTCGGCTCACTGGCAATGATGACTTCGGTCCTCGTTTCCCCTCAGGGCTACTATGAATATGAAGCAGCCCATGGCACGGTACAGAGGCACTATTACAAGCATTTAAAGGGCGAGCCGACTTCCACGAATTCCGTTGCAACCATTTTTGCATGGACCGGAGCGTTAAGAAAGCGCGGAGAACTGGATCAGATCCCGGAGCTTGTCGATTTTTCTAACCGGCTGGAGAAAGCAACCATTGATACCATTGAGAGCGGTAAGATGACCGGTGATCTGGCAAGGATCACAGAGCTTCCGAATCCTACCACTCTTGGCAGTGAGGAATTTATCCTTGCAATCAAAGATACCTTGGATAGAGAGGCAGAGTAACTTGGCATTTGTATTAACCTGTTCCGATCTTACGAAAGCTTTCGGATCAGATGTAATTTTTGATCATATTTCCTTCCAGTTGGAGGAGAACGAAAAACTGGGCATTCTGGGTTCCAATGGAACCGGCAAGTCCACATTACTGAAGTGCATCGTTGGAGAAATGACGCCCGACTCCGGGACTGTAACACTGGCCTCCGGGAAAAAACTTGGCTACCTGGCCCAGTACCAGAAGGATGACTGGGCCGGAAATATCTATGATATCGTCCTTTCTGCCCGCCAGGACCTGATCCGTGAGGAAGAGGAACTGCGGGACATGGAGGATCAGATGTCCCGAGTCACAGGTGATGCCTTAAACCAGCTGATTGAAACTTATCATGTGAAAAGCCAAACCTTTGAAGAAAAAGGCGGACTGGTCTTTCGAAGCCAGGCTGCCGGTGTCTTAAAGGGGCTGGGTTTTTCCGAGGAAGATTTTTCGAAAAGCATGGATCAATTGTCCGGAGGGCAGAAGACCCGTGTCTCCTTAAGCCGGCTTCTTTCCGCAAAACCGGACGTTCTCCTTCTCGACGAGCCCATTAACCACCTGGATCTCCATTCCATTGAATGGCTGGAGACTTTCCTGTCGAATTACAGCGGGGCTGTCATATTGGTTGCTCACGACCGGTATTTCTTAAACCGGACCATCGATCATGCGCTGGATCTCTCCATGCATCCGGCCCATCTGTTCACCGGAAATTATAAAGCTTATACCGAACAGAAGAGAGAGCTACTGATCACTTTGGAGAGGGAATACGAAAAACAGCAGAAGGAGATTGCACATCAGGAAGCTGTGATTACCAGGCTCCAGAGCTTTAACCGGGAAAAGTCCATTAAAAGAGCGGAGAGCCGGAAGAAAGTTCTGGATAAAATGGAGCGGATGGAACGGCCAAAGGAAGAAGATACCGGTATGAAGCTGGTTTTAGAGCCCAACAGCCGGTCCGGAAATGACGTCCTTACAGTGACGAATTTATCCAAGAGTTTTGATGGCAGGCTATTATTCAAAAATTTGGATTTTCAGATCCGAAGGCAGGAAAGGGTTGCCATTCTCGGTGACAATGGAACCGGTAAGACAACGACCTTAAAAATAATCAATGGCCTTCTTCCGGCAGATTCAGGTTCCGTTCATATCGGAACCGGCGTTACCATCGGTTATTATGATCAGGAGCAGCAGAATCTGAACGAGGATGCAACACTGTTTGAAGAGCTTCAGAATGCTTATCCCAATTTGAATAATACCAGGGTACGTTCCATCCTTGCGGCCTTCCGGTTTAAGGGAGACCATGTCTATAAAAAGATCCGGGATCTGTCCGGCGGGGAGAGAGGAAGAGTGTCTCTGGCAAAGCTTATGCTGTCCGGAGCCAATTTTCTGATCTTAGATGAGCCGACCAACCATTTGGATATGGAATCCAAGGAAATCCTGGAAGAGGCTTTGAATGCCTATACCGGGACTTTGCTTTATGTTTCCCATGACCGTTATTTCATTAATCAGACTGCCGAGAGGATCCTGGAGATCCATGAGGACGGAATGAAGGAATATCTGGGAAACTATGACTATTATCTGGAGAAAAAGGCCGAGGAGGATATGACGCCTTCCTCTGCATCAGGGGAAATTTCAAATGTAAGATCCGAATCGGAGAAAAAGGGAGATCCTTCTGCAGAAGACAGTAAGGATGCCGGACTGGATTACCAGGAGCAAAAGCGGAAAAAAGCAGCGAGAAAGAAAGTCGAAAGAGCCCTGGCCTCATTGGAAGAAGAGATCTCGAAGAGGGAAGACCGGATCAGTGAGATCGATAAGGCATTCACAGATGAATCAATTGCAAAGAATTCTGCAAAATTAAATGAATTGACGAAAGAGCGATCCGATCTGGAAGTAGAACTGGAAGACGCTTATGCCAAATGGGAGTCTCTTTCGATGGAATTGGATGCAGAATAGTTGACTTTTTTTAACAATAAAACTATCATAGGTTAAGAATGTTTATTTTTTAACAATGTTGATTCATTGATAAGGAGAGTCTACTGAACTTTTACATGAGGAGATAAATGACAATGGCTAAGGAAATATCCAACGCCGTAATTCGGCGTCTTCCCCGTTATTACAGATATTTGGATGAATTACTGGAGAATGGTGTAGACCGTATATCATCGGGTGACCTGTCTAAGAGTATGCATATTACCGCATCTCAGATCCGTCAGGATCTGAATAATTTCGGCGGATTTGGCCAGCAGGGCTACGGCTACAATGTTCAGTACCTGCATAATGAGATCGGTAAGATCCTTGGCGTAGACAAGGTTCATAACATGATCGTGGTAGGAATGGGTAACCTGGGTCAGGCCATTTCCCGCTATTCGCATTTTGAAAATCTCGGATTCAAAATGATCGGCTTTTTTGATGTCAATCCTCAGCTTGCAGGGAAAACCATCCGGGATATTCCGATTCGTTTAATGGAGGAGCTGCCGTCATTCATCAAGAATAATAAAGTCGATATGGCAGCTTTGACCGTTCCCCGTTCTCATGCAGCCGATGTCACAGATCAGCTGGTGAATCTCGGCATTAAGGGAATCTGGAATTTTGCCCTCTTGGATCTGGACGTGCCGGATTCTGTTGTTGTACAGAATGTCCATCTGGCAGATTCTCTTATGGAACTGTCTTATAATTATCGGATACAGAACCAGTCGGATGAGACACAAGAAAATGAATAAGAAGCCGTGGATCATCGGCTCTTTTGGCTGTGAAGCGGAATCCTCTGCCTCACGGCCTTTTTTTAAGCAAAAAGGAGTATATTATGCTTTGTGTTTTGACAGGACGGCAGATGCAGGAAGCAGACCGGCAGATGACAGAAAAAATCGGCATTCCATCGGATCTCTTGATGGAAAGAGCAGCACTTGCCATCACTGAGGAAGTAAAAAAGCATTTTCCTCAGGCAAGAAAAATCGGCGTCTTTGCCGGACTTGGCAATAATGGTGGTGATGGGATCGCAGCTGCCCGGATCCTTGCACTGGAGGGCTATGATTGTAAAGTCTGCCTGACCGGACCGATTCAAGAGAAAAAGAATCAGGGCTTGGCCTGGTTTCAATATCAGATTGCAGAAAAGGCAGGCGTTTCTTTCACGGAAGATGTGAATGACCTCTATGACCGGGATCTTCTGATCGATGCCGTTTTCGGTACAGGTCTGTCCCGCCCGGTAGAAGAGGAAATGGCCATGAAATTCCAGGAATTTCAGGACTTAAAGAAGCCGATCCTTTCCGTTGACATTCCAAGCGGAGTCGCTGCAGGTGACGGGCGGATCCTCGGAACAGCAATCAAAGCAGATTTGACGGTAAGCCTTGCCTATCTGAAAGTCGGCCAGCTTCTGTTCCCGGGAAAGGAGTACTGCGGAGAACTCATCCTTCGGGATATCGGGATCAAAAGGTCCGTCGAAGAGGACCAGAGAGCAGGACGGAAAGTCTTCCAGGAATCCGATCTGAATCAATATAAACCGGCGCGCTTTTCTGGCTCCAACAAGGGATCTTATGGTCATGTTTTAATCATTGCCGGATCCTATCTCATGGCAGGAGCTGCCTGCTTTGCAGCCAAAGCCTGTGTCTTATCCGGAGCCGGCCTAGTCAAGGTCCTGACCGATGAGAGAAACAGGGAAATCATTCAGAATCAGGTGCCGGAAGCTCTTTTATCCGTCTATGGCAATAAATTTAGTAAGCAGGAGATCAAACGGGAACTGTCCTGGGCCGATGTCGTCCTGATCGGACCTGGTCTTGGACAGACAGCCATTTCCCGGCAGCTTTTTTCTCTGGT
Source organism: Lachnospiraceae bacterium (assembly GCA_029100405.1). GTDB lineage: Bacteria > Bacillota > Clostridia > Lachnospirales > Lachnospiraceae > Lachnocurva. Next base: position 18,884 of record JAQXPG010000110.1, read on the forward strand.
CATGGAAGAGATCCAGACTCCTATGGTGATGGATGCAGATGCTTTGAATCTTCTGTCCGAAGATCTCAGTCTCCTGCAGAGGCCTCACCTGGACCTGGTCCTGACGCCGCATATCGGTGAAATGGCAAGATTAAAGAAAGTAAGCCCTGTCTATGTAGCAGAACATATGATCCCTTTGGCAGAAGAATTCGCCAATGATTATCAGGTGACCCTGGTCTTAAAAAATGCCGCCAGTATTACGGCCATTCCTTTTTCAGATACCATCATCAATACGACCGGAAATAACGGCATGTCCACCGGAGGAAGCGGAGATGTCTTAGCCGGCCTTCTGGCAGGACTGATGGCTCAGCATCTTCCGGCGTCGAAGGCTGCTCCTCTTGCTGTTTATCTCCACGGAAAAGCAGGGGATCTGGCCCGTAAGAAATGCGGTGTCTATGCCATGGGACCAAGAGAGATTCTTGACGCGATCCACAATGTATTAGTATAATAAGAAATCGGATTTTTAACCTTTATTTCATTTTTTACCGTGCCAAATGGTCGTTTTGACACGTAAGATCAATTGTTCTTGAATTTATCCGAGAATTCAAAGGAGTTTTTCATGGATTACAATAGAGTCTGGGCAGAAATCAATCTGGATCATATCAAAGACAATTTAGAGGCGATGCATCAGAATCTTCCGAAAGAAACGAAGATCATGGCTGTTATTAAGACCGATGCCTATGGCCATGGAGCCGTTGAAATTGCTCATATGCTGGAGTCCGTTGATTATGTCTTCGGCTATGCAGCAGCAACCGTAGATGAAGCTATGGAGCTTCGAAATCACGGGATTCAAAAGCCCATCCTGGTTTTAGGATTTACCTTTCCGGAAGAGTATCCTCTCATGATAACAAATCATATCCGGCCTACGATCTTCCGTCTGGATATGGCGAAGGAATTTTCGGATGCAGCAGTCCGTCTTCATGTAACGGCCCCCATTCATATTAAAATTGATACCGGCATGAGTCGGATCGGCTTCCTTCCGGGTCCCTCTGCCGTCGAAGAGATTCAAAAGATACAAAAACTTCCAAATCTGTCCCTGGAAGGGATCTTTACCCATTTTGCCCGTTCCGATGAAGCGGATAAGACCAATGCCAGAGGACAATTGAAGACCTTCCAGAAGATGATCGATGACTTAGCCGCTGTCGGTATCCATTTCTCCATTCATCACTGCGCCAACAGCGCCGCGATTATGGAACTTCCGGAAGCTTCTATGGATATGGTTAGAGCGGGGATCACTCTCTATGGACTCTGGCCGTCAGATGAAATGGATCATTCTTTCCCCTTGAAGCCGGCTTTATCACTCTATAGTCGAATTGTTCATATCAAGGAGCTTCCGGCCGGCTGTCCCATCGGCTATGGCGGAAGTTTCGTGACAAAAGGATTAACAAGAGTTGCAACGATCCCGGTCGGATACGGAGATGGTTATGCCAGGACCTTAAGCAACAAGGGCTATGTCCTGATCCATGGAAAAAAGGCCAGGATCCTGGGCCGGATCTGCATGGATCAGATGATGGTTGATATTACAGAAATTCCGGAAGCCAAATTAATGGATCGGGTCACTTTGATCGGAAAAGACGGAGATCTTTCTATCAGTCTGGAAGAACTGGGAGATCTTTCCGGACGTTTCAATTATGAATTTGCCTGCTGCCTCGGCAACCGCATTCCGCGAATCTTCTATCAGGATGGGAAAGAAGTCGCTAGAAAGCACTATTTCAAATGATTGATTCATTACTCATAGGGGTCCTGATTGTCCTGTGTTTTCTGACTTTCTCTGTTTCTGCTTATTATTTTTCCCTGGTAAATCTACCGGATCCCGGAGGAGATGAGAAGAAGGAACTGTCTGACCGTCAGAGAAAGATCCGAATGAGGGTCAAAAAGGACCACGAAAATACAGAAGGCTGCCGACGGATCCTGCTTCTCGTCTGCCTCTTGAACAGCTTTCTAATAGAAAGCATTCTTCTCTCTCTGTCCGGTATTTTATCCGGGGAGAGAGGGGGAGAGATCCTTTTTTCTTTTCTCCTCCTCTTATTGGCAACGATCCTGTATTTGCTTCTCTTCATATACTTTCCCTATTATGTATTCAGTGTCAGAAGTAAGGCAGGGATCTATGCCTTCCAAGGTGTTTTCTTTTTCTGTAAGATCCTTCTTTTTCCGATCTACGGTCTGGCAAGCCTCTTTGCCCGGATCCTGTCTCGTCCCTTTCGGGGGAAAAACGCGTCTGATCCGGATGAAGTTACGGAAGAGGAGATCCTGTCCATGGTCAATGAGGGAAATGAGAGCGGATCTATTCTTTCCAGTGAAGCTACCATGGTCCAGAATATCTTCGAGCTGGATGATAAGTGCGTGAAGGACATCATGGTTCACCGCAATGACATCACTGCAATGGATGGGAATACCAGTTTAAAGGACGCCATACATTTCTTCCAGGATGTCCATTTCTCCAGGATCCCGGTTTATCTCGACTCTTTAGATAATATCATCGGGATCGTCCACATCAAGGACATCCTTCAGTACAGCCTGAAGGAGGATTGCTTCCGGCAGAAGATCCGGGATATGGATGATCTCCTGCGGCCGGCTGAAACCGTACCGGAGACCCATGGCATCTATACATTGTTCACTACCATGCAGCTGGAAAAGACTCATATGGCCATCGTGATTGACGAATATGGACAGACCAGCGGTCTGGTTTCCATGGAGGATATCCTCGAGGAAATCGTCGGAAATATCCAGGATGAGCATGACGAAGAGGAGAGTAAAGTCGAGGTCGTAAATGAACAGAAGTATAAAATGGACGGAATGACGCCGATGGACGAGGTCTCACAGATCCTTGATACCGATCTTACCGATCCGGAAAATGAGATCGACACCTTAAACGGCTTTCTCATAAATGAGATCCATCGTGTCCCCATGGACCATGAGACCTTTACTGTCAAGACGCATGGTTTTGCCTTTCATGTTCAGGACGTGAAGGACCACGTCATCCGGGAGGTCCTGGTAGAACCGATCCCTAAGGATCCCGATTCACTTGAATCATAGCCATGAAAATGCTAAAATTTTTATGAATTTATTGTTAGGAAGGATTTAATAAAAATGTCAGGACATTCAAAATTTGCAAACATCAAGCATAAGAAGGAAAAGAACGATGCTGCGAAGGGAAAGAGCTTTACCATCATCGGTCGTCTGATTGCCGTTGCCGTCAAAGAGGGCGGTCCGGATCCGGACAACAATTCCAAGCTTCGTGATGTCATTGCGAAAGCCAAGGCTGCCAATATGCCGAATGATACCATTGAGCGTGGTATCAAGAAGGCTGCAGGCGATGCAGATTCCGTAAACTATGAGACTGCAACTTATGAGGGATACGGCCCGGGCGGAACCGCAATCATTGTAGAGACTCTGACCGATAACAGAAACCGTACGGCATCAAATGTCAGAAGTGCCTTCACGAAGGGACATGGCAGTATCGGAACACAGGGATGCGTTTCCTATATGTTCGATAAGAAGGGGCAGATCCTTGTTTCCAAGGAAGATTGCGACCTGGATGCCGATGATCTTATGATGATGGCTTTGGATGCCGGTGCCGATGATTTCCAGGAAAATGAGGATGGTTATGAAATCCTGACCGATCCGGATGATTTCTCAAAAGTCCGCGAGGCGCTGGAGAAGGAAAATATTCCCATGGCAGAGGCTGAAGTCACCATGATTCCTCAGACTTATGTCACCCTGTCCGATGAAGAGGATATCAAGTGCATTCGTCGGATCCTGGATCTCTTGGATGAGGATGATGATGTGCAGAATGTTTACCACAATTGGGATGAGCCGGACGAAGATTAATAACACAAGTAGGTAACTTGTTTTGTTGCTTCCAGGGGGGTAGCGCAATGAAAAAGATTCTTTTTGCTGCAAGTGAATGTGTTCCTTTTGTTAAGACCGGTGGTCTGGCAGATGTTGTCGGAGCGCTTCCGAAAGAATTTGATCCCAAGGTCTGGGACGTCCGCGTAGTGCTTCCGGATTACACCTGTATTCCGCATGAATTCAGAGATCAGTTCGAATATGTCACACACTTCAATATGAGCTGCGGCCCTTACATCGGCGAGAAGTATGTCGGTGTCATGCAGTACAAGTATCTAGGCATTACCTATTATTTCATTGACAACCTGGATTACTTCGAATGTTTCTATCCCTATAGTGAAACCAGGAGAGATATGGAACGCTTTACATTTTTTGATAAAGCGGTTCTGTCAATCCTCCCGGTCATCGATTTCAAGCCGGATCTGATCCACTGCCATGACTGGCAGACCGGTCTGATCCCGGTTTATTTAAAGACGGAATTTCAGGCTAACCCCTTCTTCTGGGGGATTAAGACCATCATGACCATCCACAATCTGAAATTCCAGGGTGTATGGGATGTAAAGACCTTGCAGGGTCTTTCCGGACTTCCTATGGATCTCTTCACACCGGATAAGCTGGAATTCAACAAATGCGGTAACATGTTAAAGGGTGGTCTGGTCTACGCAGACTATATCACGACCGTCTCCAACACCTATGCCGAGGAGATTCAGAACCCTTACTACGGCGAGGGCCTGGACGGGCTTCTGTCTTCCAGACACTTTGATATGCAGGGCATTGTAAACGGCATCGATTATGATTCCTATGACCCGGCCAAGGATCAGGCTCTCTTTAAGAACTATGATGCTTCGAATTTCCGCCGCAATAAGAAGGTCAACAAGGAAAAGCTCCAGGAAATGCTGGGCCTTACCGTAGATACGAAGAAGTATATGATCGGATTGATTTCCCGTCTGACCGATCAGAAGGGACTGGATCTCATTAATTACTGTATTGAAGGGATCGCAGATGACAACACGCAGCTGGTAGTCATCGGGACCGGTGAGTCGCAATACGAGAATATGTTCCGTCACTATGCATGGAAATATCCGGACCGGATCTCGGCAAATATCTGCTACTCGGAAGATCTTGCCAGAAAGCTCTATGCGGCTGCCGATGCTTTCCTGATGCCGTCCCGTTTTGAGCCCTGTGGCCTGACCCAGCTCATTTCTTTCCGCTATGGTACTGTACCGATCGTAAGAGAAACCGGCGGATTAAAGGATACGGTCATTCCTTTTAATGAATATGAACACACCGGAGACGGTTTCTCCTTTGCAAATTATAATGGGGATGAGTTACTCAATACCGTAAATTATTCCAAGTTTGTATTCTTCGAAAAGAAGACAGATTGGAATAAAATGGTGGACCGGGGAATGGCGAAAGACTATTCCTGGAAGCATCAGAAGCAAAAATATGAAGAGCTTTATCACTATCTGATCGGCTGATCTTTTGATCGACAAGAGCTGTTGCAGAACCCGTCGGGAAATTCTGCAACAGCTTTTTCATTTTGACGACAGGAAGGGCTGAAACATTATTTTGAAAGAAATACGAAAATTTGCTATGATTAAGAGGTTGCATAAATCATAAACACAGAAGAAAAGGTTCTTTGACCTTTGTCCTATCATTTGAACCAAGAGATCCGATCCGGGGAGCATTATGACGGAAGAAAAGACCAGACAAACAAGCAGTGGCAGATCACGTAAGACTTCAAATACAAGAAAAAGCCAGGCTTCTTCCGCAAGAAAAACCGCTTCGAAAACCGGAAACAGAAGTCATAGCGCATCCTACGGGCAAAAGAATCGATCCTCGGGAAGAAACAAAGTTTCGGAAAAGAAGCAGAAGGAATTTATGGTCGACATTTATCTCCTTCTCCTGTTCTTAATTTCGATCCTTCTTTTCCTTGGAAATCTGGGCCTTGGCGGTGTTTTTGGAAAAACAGTCTGCGGATTTTTCTTTGGTCTCTTTGGCCTCTTGAATTATTTATTGCCTCCGGCCCTCTGCCTGGGTGTCTTTTATTATATCTCCAATAAAAATGATGCCTATGCCCTGCGAAAACTGATCTATTCCGCTCTTTTTGCCTGGTTCCTTATGATGTTTACGGAACTTCTGGCGCATGGGGAAGAGTCTTTCTCTATTTCAGATTCTTTCCTCTACAGCAGGGAGCATCACAGCGGCGGAGGCCTTATGGGGGGAATCCTGTCTTCCTGGCTTCAGACGGCTTTCGGCCTGGTCGGTGCCTATGTTGTTGACATTATTCTTATGATTCTTTTCCTGGTTCTTATGACGGAGCGGTCCGGTGTTCGAAAGCTTCA
>JAQXPG010000111.1 GCA_029100405.1 Lachnospiraceae bacterium
AATCAGTCCTTTTTCCCTGGCCCGACCGATAATACTGTTGTCCAGTCCTCTTTCCACCATATCCGGAAAAAGAGTCAGAATATGAAAATGCATTTCTTACAGATCCTCCAGTCCGGGCAGAAGGTGAACCGTCATACTGCCGGCATCCGGATCAACCGATCGAATACATTGTTTCGTTGCGGGGATCAGAAGATCCTTACGATTGGCTTTCTCGATCACGAATACATCATTGGCACCGGTCTCATAGACTTCCTTTAATCTTCCAAGATCCCGGCCGTCATCTGAAAATACCGAAAGTCCGATCAGATCATCGATAAAATACTCATCATCCTGCAGTTCTTCGGCATCCTTCCGATCGATCAGGATATCCGACTGACGGAATTTCTCGACATCGTTGATATTGTCATATTCTTTAAATTTCAGGATCACCTGATTTTTAAACCTTCTTGCCTTCTCCACATGCAGGATTTCTTCCGGCAGCCTGCCGGAAATATAGACCCGGTCTAACTTTGCAAATCGATCCGGGTTGTCTGTTGTCGGAAAGACCTTCACTTCCCCGCGGATCCCGTGTGTACTTGTGATAATGCCAACGCGCAGACGATCTGACATGTAGCTTCCTTTCTGATAAAAAACGGGCTGCATCTGCAGCCCGTCTGAATTCAGTCGACAATATCGACGATTACTTTTTCATCCATCTTGGAAGCCGCTGCCTTTACAACAGAGCGGATTGCCTTGGCAATTCTTCCCTGCTTTCCGATGACTTTTCCCATATCGGATGGAGCAACGTGAAGTTCCAGGATGAGTGTCCTGCCGGATTCTTTTTCCGTGACGGTAACTTCATCCGGAGAATCGACAAGTGACTTTGCTATTACTTCTACAAGTTCCTTCAACACTCGTCCCACTCCCTTCCCGGATGATTATTTTACGATACCGGCATTCTTCATCAGACGAAGAACGGTCTCGGTCGGCTGTGCGCCGTTTGCCAGCCACTTCTGGGCTGCTTCAGCATCGATCTTAACTGCTGCAGGTTCCTGGGAAGGATCATAAGTACCGATCTCATCGATGAATCTGCCGTTTCTCGGGCTCTTGGAATCAGCGACGATCACACGATAGAAAGGTGCCTTCTTCTGTCCCATTCTTCTTAAACGAATCTTTACTGCCATTGTTTTTTCCTCCTAGAAAATAAAATATATATTTAGAATGGAAACCGATTAAAATTTCCAAATCTACGACCTTTATTTTTCATCATCCCGGGCATTTTCTTCATCATCTTCCGGGCTTCTTTGAATTGTTTGATCAAGCGATTGACTTCTGCGATATCGACGCCGGCACCCTTGGCGATCCGGTGTTTTCTGTGGATATCAATGAGATCCGGATTTTCTCTCTCTGCAGCTGTCATCGAATAGATCATAGCTGTGATATGCGACATTTTCTTCTCATCGATGGCCGCATTGATCTGATCCATCTGTGATTTATTCATTCCCGGCATCATACCGAGGATCGAGGTCAGACCTCCCATCTTCTTCATCTGGTCCATGGAAGTCAGATAATCATTGAAATCAAAGCCCTTCTTCTTACGAACCTTTTCGGAAAGCTTCCGGGCCTCTTCCTCATCGATGGAATTCTGTGCCTTCTCGATCAGAGAAAGGACATCTCCCATGCCAAGGATCCGGTTTGCCATACGATCCGGATGAAACTGCTCCAGATCGGAAAGCTTCTCACCCATGCCGGCATAGAGAATGGGTTTTCCGGTGACAGCACGGATGGAAAGCGCCGCACCGCCTCTGGTATCACCATCCAGCTTGGTCAGGATCACACCGTCAATTCCGACCTTCTCATCGAAGGTGGAAGCAACATTGACAGCATCCTGTCCGGTCATGGAGTCGACCACCAGAATGGTATCGGCGACATCCAGGCGGGACTTGATCTCCTGAAGCTCTTCCATCATACCTTCATCAATATGAAGACGTCCGGCAGTATCTAAGAATACGACCTTGTTTCCATTCTTTATGGCATGTTCGACAGCAGCTGCTGCAATATCCGCAGGCTTCTTACTGTCTCCCATGGAGAAGAAATCAACACCGACCTTTTCGGCATTGATCCTGAGCTGTTCAATAGCGGCCGGACGATAGACATCACAGGCAGCCAGAAGAGGTTTCTTATTCTTTTCCTTAAGCTTTCCGGCAAGCTTGGCTGTCGTAGTGGTTTTACCGGCACCCTGAAGGCCCACCATCATGATGACAGTAACGGTCTGTCCCGGGCGGAAAGTAAGCTCGGCACCCTCTGATCCCATCATATTGACAAGCTCATCATGAACGATCTTGATCACGGACTGGGCCGGATTCAAACCATTCAGGACATCGCTGCCGATGGCCTGTTCCTCTACTCTCTTTGTGAAGTCCTTGACGACCTTGAAGTTTACATCTGCCTCGAGAAGAGCCATCTTGACTTCCTTCAAAGCCTTCTTAACATCTTCCTCGGAAAGCCGGCCCTTACCACGAAGTCCCTTGAATACGTTTTGAAGTTTTTCGGATAAGCTGTCGAATGCCAATATCCTTCTCCTTATATTTCTTCCAGAATTTCTTCCAGATGCCGTTTCATTAAGTCTTTCACTGACTGTGGCACATTGCTTTCTTTCTTCAGGAGATCTTCGATATCCTGAATATTTTGGCTGATCAGATGAAATTTCCGGATGAGCTGCATTTTGCACTCGTAGTCTTCCATCTGTTTGGTACAGCGGCGAATCAAATCATAGACGCCCTGGCGGGATACTCCCTTATTCTCTGCAATCTCACCCAGAGATAAATCATTCAGGACGTAATCCTCGTAAACTTCTCTCTGATGATCATTTAAGAGGACCCCATAGAAATCATAGAGATCTCCCTGGCGGATCTTATCATCCATCACTGTAACCTCCCACCTGACCTACTATAAAGGAGAATTCCTTTACAGTCAAGTGTTTTTCCTTTACAGCACCAGTGTAGACTGTATTTAATTGAATGCAAAAAGAAAGGCAAAGTTTACTGATCTTCTTCCTGGCGGAACAAGGCTTCCACAAAATCATCGGGATCAAAACGTTCGAGATCTTCGGCTGTTTCTCCGACACCGATGTATTTGACCGGTTTCTTCAATTCTGCCTGAACTCCTACGGCAATACCGCCTTTGGCAGTTCCATCCATTTTTGTAAGAATAATGCCAGTGACATCTGTCACTTCATCAAACTCTCTGGCTTGCTGAAGGGCATTCTGACCGGTCGTTGCATCCAAAACCACAAAGGTCTCTCTGTGGGCTTCCGGAAACTCCCGGTCAATGACCCGGTTCATCTTAGAGAGCTCCTGCATAAGATTCTTCTTATTGTGAAGACGTCCGGCCGTGTCAATGAGAACAATATCCGTTCCCCTGGATTTGGCCGCCTGGATGGAATCGTAGACGACGGAAGCCGGATCAGCGCCATCCTGGCCGCCAATCATGGCTACTCCGGCACGGTCCGCCCAGGTTTTGAGCTGGTCTCCTGCCGCAGCACGGAAAGTATCGGCAGCAGAGATCAGGACACTCTTACCGGAATCCTTTAATTTCCTTGCCAGCTTTCCAATGGTTGTGGTCTTTCCGACACCATTGACACCGACGACCATAATGACAGACTTCTGGTTCAGAAAATCATAGGCATCTTCCGGGACAAACATCCGGTCTCGGATCAGCTTGATCAGAATATCCCGGCAGTCCTTCGGATCCTTGATTTTTTGAGCCTTCACTTCTTCTTTTAACTCAGTCAGGATCTCATCGGTTGTCCGGACGCCGATATCTCCCATAATGAGAATTTCTTCGAGTTCCTCATAGAAATCGTCATCAATATTGGTAAATCCACGGAAGACATAATCCATACTCTTGACGAAATTCGCTCTTGTCTTGGCAAGGCCATTGACCAGGCGGCGGAAGAAGCCTTCCTTTTTCTTGGGTTCTTCCAAAGTTTCTTCGTCCGATTTGGCCTCCACAGGCTCCTCCCCTTCCAGGCTCAGCGATTCGTCCTCCGCAGGCTCTTCCCTTTCCTGGCTCAGTGAATCGTCATGCAAAGGCTCCTTTTCTTCTTCGCTTTCGACTTTGTCGTCACCGTTTTCTTCTTCATGAACAGACGCATCCTCCTGATCCGGGATCCTCCAGACTTCTTCCTCTACAGGTTCTTCTGTTTCTTTCTTCTTTCGATTCCAAAAGGCCACGGCACACTCCTTTCTTCCTTCTTCTTCTTTCAATTTGCCAGATCCTGGTCGATCAGGCTGACAGAAACCAGAGTGGATACACCCTTCTCCTGCATGGTAATTCCATAGAGACGATCGGCTGAATTCATGGTTCCCCGCCGATGGGTGATCACGATAAACTGCGTGTTCTTCGTTAATTTGTGCAGATAAGCCGCAAATCGGTCTACATTGGAATCATCCAGGGCGGCTTCGATCTCGTCCAAAAGGCAGAAGGGCGAGGGCTTCAGATTCTGAATGGCGAAAAGCAAAGCGATTGCCGTCAAAGATTTCTCACCACCGGACATCTGCATCATGTTCTGCAGCTTCTTTCCGGGCGGTTGGGCAATGATCCGGATGCCGGTTTCGAGGAGGTCTTCCCCCTCTACCAGTTCCAGGCTTCCCTTACCACCTCCGAAGAGGGCCTTGAATGCCTTGTCAAATTCAACCTGAATATCATGGAAGCCTTCTTTAAACTGCTTTCGCATGCCCTCATCGAGTTCCTGAATGATGGTAAGGAGAGATTCCTCCGCCTTGATAAGGTCGTCATGCTGACCCTTGAGGAAAGTGTAACGTTCATAGACTTCCTTGTATTCTTCGATGGCATTGACGTTGACAGAACCCATCTTTCGGATCTCATCCCGAATGGAGGACAACTGCTTCTTCATAGCATTTCGATCGCAAAAATCCGGATCCTGCAATTCCATTGCCGCATGTCTCGTGAGTTCGTACTCACTCCACATATAATTGTTCTGGTATTCCAGTTCTTCTTCCAGCTTATTTCTCTTGCCGTTCAGACGGTAAAGTTCCTTATCCAGATGGTTGAGCCGGTTGCTGACGCTTTCTCTCTGATCAAAGAAGCCCTTGTAATCCTGGTTCATGGCTTCTTTTTTCTTCAGATTTTCCTTTCTTTCCAAGGCAAGTTTTTCCAGAGCCTCTTTCTGACTTACAATGGCAGCCCGAAGCTTTTCGATTTCCTGCTTCTTTGCTTCTACGCCTTCTTTGGCCTTCTGGCTTTCCTGATCCAGGGAATTGTACTCTTCCCTGTTCTTCTGAAGCTCTGTCCGGATCCGGGAGAGGTTCTCTTCCATGAAGCTGACTTTCTGTGAGAGATTTGCCTCCTTGAGCTGGAAATCTGACATGGACTTCTGCGCCTGGTTTTCTTCGGAGAGCTTTCCTTCGAGGAAGGCTTGTGTCTTTTGAATCAATGCCTGGAGTTCTGCTTCCCGGTCTGTATTTTCCCCGGACTGCTTCCGAATTGCCTCTTCGTCTGCATCGATCTTCTTGAGCTCCTCCTCGATGGCCTTGCCTTCCTGATTCAAGTCCTTTACCGATTGATCCGCTTCGTTTTTCGCCTGCTTGGCATGGGAAAGCTCAAGCATTGCAGTATTCTTGTTCAGAGCCAGATCCTGGAGAGCCTTCTCCCCCTCGGAGAAATCAGAACGGGCTTTCTCTAAGATATGCGCCTTCTCCTCCAGATCTTCATTGAGTTTCTTCGCCTTCGCCTCTGTCTTTTCGATTCGCTCTTCCAGCTCCTCTAATTCCCTCCGTCTTCCCAGAAGATTATTGTTATTTTTGAAGGATCCGCCGGTCAGAGATCCACCCGGTCTTAAATACTCACCCTCCAGCGTTACAATATGATTCTGATACTGGGTCTTACGGGCAAAGGCAAGAGCCAGGTCCAGATTTTCCATTACGATGACCCGGCCAAGGAGATAACGCATGACATCCCGGTAAGGCTTGTCTGTCTCCACGAGATCACTTGCAAGACCGAGAACGCCCTTCTCATGAAGCAGATGATCCGGGACCTGCTTTTCCTTGGGATGTACACTGGTCAAGGGGAGAAATGTAGCCCGTCCGCCATGGTTTTTCTTCAGATATGAGATCATATCCTTGGCAGTGGATTCATCCTCAGTAACAATATTCTGGATATTACCGCCAAGCGCAGTCTCGATGGCAGTCTCAAACTTTGCATCCACATGGATGAGATCGGAAACGAGGCCAATCAGGCCGGGGTTTGATCTCTTCTGTTCCATGACCTTCCGGACTGCCGTACCATAGCCTTCGTAACGCTCAGCGATATTCTTTAAGGTCTCCAGTCTGGATTTCTCGACCTTGATATTATTCTCAGCCTGCTGTCTTAGATCGCGGAGATTCTTCTCTTCGCCTTCCAGAGTCTGAAGAAGGTTTTTCTTCTTCAAAAGTTCTTCCTGGGCACGTTTTTCTTCTTCGTCCAGAGAAAGATAAGCCTCCTGGGCCTCTTTCAGATGCTCCTCTACGGACGCATTCTCTGTCTTTTGGGTCAGGATCCTTCGAACCAGAGCAGCCTTTCGGATCTGGACCTGCTCCCGGGTGGTTTTAAATTTCTGAAGTTCCGACTGGATATCTGCTCTGGCATTCAGGAGGTTTACGATCTCTTCATGACTGTTTTCAATCGTCTGATTGGCCTCATGGATCAATTCCTCCAGTTTCTTATAGGAATCGTCCGCACTGCCGAGCTTGGACTGCAATTCCATCAGATGAGACTTTTCGCTTTTAAGATCGTTCTCCAGCTTTTCCTTCTGACCGGACTTTTCCTTCTCTTCCGCTTCCAGTTTTGCCCGGCGGTCCTTCAGGCTGTCTTCCGAAGTCTGAGCCGACCGGATCTGCTCTTCCAAAAGGCTGATCCGGTTTTCCAAACGATTCTTTGCTTCGGTATTCTCTGTTTCTTCTTCGTGGATGCTTTCTGTCCGCTCATCCAGAAGGGCAATTTTCTCCTCAAGAAGGGAAGAATTCTTCCGGATAGATTCGAGTTCGGCCTTTCCATCTTCCATATCCTTCTGGACAATAGAAGCATTATCGGAAGTTTCTTTGGATTCCTTTTCAATGCGATCCATCTCGATGAGATAGAGATTGACATCCAGTTTCTTCTGGTCTTCTCGGAGCGAGAGGTAGCGCTTTGCCGTCTTGGACTGCTCTTCCAAAGGGCCGACCCGGTCTTCCAGTTCGGAAAGGATGTCATTGACGCGGACCAGATTTTCTCTCTCATTTTCCAGACGTTTTTCCGAAGCTGCCTTTCTCTTCTTGAATTTTACAATACCGACCGCTTCGTCAAAGAGCTCTCTCCGGTCTTCCGGTTTTCCGGACAGGATCCGTTCGATCTGTCCCTGACCGATGATGGAATATCCCTCTTTTCCGATACCGGTATCATAGAAAAGCTCGTTTACATCTTTTAGACGGCAAGGACTGCCATTCAGGAGATATTCACTTTCACCGGACCGGTAAACACGCCGGGCGACCGTAACCTCTGCATATTCGATGGGAAGGACGTGGTCGGAATTATCCAGTGTGATAGCGACATAGGCATAGCTTAAGGGATGACGATTTTCCGTTCCGGCGAAGATCACATCCTGCATATTTTCCGAACGGAGCTGCTTGGCACTCTGTTCTCCGAGAACCCAGCGCACCGCATCCGAGACATTGGATTTACCGGATCCGTTCGGACCTACAATAGCAGTAATACCCGGATGAAAATCCAGAACGATCTTATTTGCAAAGGACTTAAAGCCCTGTATTTCAATACTTTTTAGATACATGAAACCCCCGTGTTACTGTTTATTCTTCTTTGCATAAAGGATCCCCTGATAGGCGGCTTCCTGCTCTGCCTTCTTCTTCGAAGGACCGGAGCCGGTTCCGATCACGATATCCCCGACCTTGGCCTGAACGGTAAAGGTCTTATTGTGGTCCGGACCCTCTTCTTTGATCAGTTCATAGGTCAAAGGAGCCGTATGTTTTGCCTGTACGATCTCCTGCAAAGCTGTTTTCGTATCATGAAAGAGTTTCTTGTGTTCGATATCCGTAAGAATGAAGCGATGAATAAAAGCTCTGGCCGGCTCCATTCCTCCATCGAGATACATGGCGCCGATCACGGCCTCCAAGGCATCCGACCGGATGGATTTTCTGGATCTTCCGCCGGTCTTCTCTTCTCCAAAGCTTAAACGGATGTACTTCTCCAGATCCATCTCTTCCGTACAATAAGAAAGCGTCGGTTCGCATACCAGACTTGCCCGGATTTTCGAAAGTTTTCCTTCGTGATCATTGGGGTAATTCTGGTATAGGAACTCACTTGAAACCAGTTCCAGGACGGCATCACCCAGGAATTCCAGTCTTTCATTGTCGGATAAGGCCTTCATCCTGTTCTCATTGGCATAGGATGAATGGGTCAGAGCCTGGAGAAGGAGATTTTCATTGGTAAAATGATAACCGATCCTCTCTTCGAGCTCCTCCAGATTTGGATTTTTACTTGTCATATTCATTCCTTTCCTATAAAAATTTATATAAAAATTTATATAAAAAATTATCTTTTCGCAAAGAAGCCCCTTCGAACCGGCAAAAGCCGGATAGAGAAAGGGCTTCTAAAATTCGTTATCATAACATCACTTAGTTTTTGGAATCTTCGATCATCTCGAGTGCCTGACCTACCGTAGTAATATCCTGCACCTTATCTTCATCGATTTCTACACCCAGACGATCCTGGACTTCGAGAAGGATCTGATAGAGATCCAGAGAATCTGCACCGAGATCATCTGTAAATGTGGTATCTTCGCTGATTTCGTCCGGATCTACACCTAAAACCTCAGCAATGATCTGCTTTAAAGTATCGAATTCCATTGTTTTCTCCTCTCTCATTTAAAAAACTGATTGGCCCGAAAGGCCCTCCCTCTTATCTCAATTTTAAATCATAAAAACTACTTATTTTGCAAGGCTTCTTCTATATGCTCACCGATTTTTTGATCGTGAAATGTAAGGCATTGCAGTAATGTGTTGGAAAACTCCACTGCTTTCGCACTTCCGTGGGTTTTCACCACAAGTCCCTTTAATCCCAGCATAGGAGCTCCGCCATACTTTTTTACATCGTAATCGGAAAGCTTGGACTTTAAAGCCGGCATCACCAGAAAGGCTCCGATCTTCGATCTCAGATTGGACAGGAAAGCCTCTTTCATCAGCGATAAAAATGTCTTTCCGATCCCTTCAAAGAACTTTAAGATCACATTTCCGACAAAGGCATCACATACGATCACATCTGCATATCCGCTCGGAATATCACGGGCTTCTACACTGCCGATAAAGTTAATGTCCTTGCATTCTTTCAGAAGGGGAAAGGTCTCTTGAACCAGCTGATTTCCCTTCTCTTCCTCGGCTCCGATATTCACAAGGCCGACCCTGGGATTCTTGATTCCAAGGACTCCTTCCATATAGATAGAACCCATCTTAGCATATTGGACGAGGTATTCCGGTTTCGCATCGACACTGGCACCGCTGTCCAGTAAGAGCTTGGGTCCCTTTTCCGTTGGAATCAGAGGGGCAAAAGGCGCTCTCTTGACGCCGCGGATACGACCGATCACAGTCTGTCCGCCAACCAGGACAGCACCGGAATTTCCGGCGGAAACAAAAGCGTCTGCTCTTTTTTCCTTCACAGCTTTCATGGCAAGGACCATGGAAGAATTCTTTTTATGTGTAATGGCCTGCACCGGATGCTCCGCTGTCTCAATGACTTCGCTGGAGGGAATAATTTCATAACGATCCTTGACAAGAGCTGCTCCCTCCGTCTCATCCAGGACCTTTTTAATCTGCGCCTCATCACCTACCAGAAGAACATAGAGTCGTTTTTCCTTCTTCAAAGCATCGATTGCACCCTTCACAGGCTCGACAGGCGCATAATCTCCGCCCATGACATCCAAGGCAACTCGAACAGGTTCCATTCTAGATATCTCCTTTGTAATCTTTCACCTTATTCAAGAAATTTTACTATAATCGATCCCTCGAATCAATAGCCGTCAAAAGTCCGGATCCAATTCCCCGGTCAATCTGCCTGCCCGGTAAAAAAATGACCGGGAGAAATCAATTTCGATTTCAGCCGGTCATTATTTTACAGAGGATCTGTCTGTATCACATCAACAATAGATTAGTCCTGAGATACGATCTCACGCTTGTTGTATGTGCCACAGTTCTTGCATACTCTGTGAGGCATCATTAAAGCGCCGCACTTGCTGCAACGAACCAGAGTCGGAGCGCTCATTTTCCAGTTTGCTCTTCTTCTGTCTCTTCTTCCCTTGGAAGATTTGTTCTTTGGACAAATAGACATCGATCACACCTCCTTAAACTGATTGAAGACGTCCAGGGCTTTAGCCATTCGCGGGTCTAAGACCTTACGATCACAGCCGCAGTCCTTTTCATTAAGATTCTGACCACATACGGGACAAAGTCCCTTGCAGTCCTCCTTACAGAGAACTTTTGCTGGCCAGTTAAGAAGAATTTCGTCCAGGATCATTTGATCAACATCCAGACTTTTGCCTTCTACGAAATTAACTGCCTCGCCGTCTGTCAGATGATCGGGCTTCCCGTCTTCGAGTGAAAGCTCTACATTTATTACAGCAGAAATTCTTACAGGAACATCCGTCAGGCATCGATCACAAGGAATGATGGTCCCGATTTCTGTCTCTGCTTGAATCTTCAGCTTCTTTCCATCTGCAGCGGAAAGAGACAGATCAAATGGCTTCTTCTCTGCAATTGGATAAGAGATCCCTTGAACCTTGATCTGATCATGATCCAGATGAGCCGAAACAGTAACGTTTTGCTTTTCATGAATAATATCTGAGAGATCCAGTTGCATGTTTTCTCCAATCCACACTTTTTTGATTATAGCCATGCAAATGCATGAAGTCAACAGAAAAAATCGAATAATTAGAAAAATTTAGGCCATGCCGTTTTCTTTCAGGACTTCTACTGTCTGACGAGCGATGGAAAGCTCTTCATTGGTCGGGATCATCCAAACCGGAACGGTCGAATCATCGGTAGAAAGAAGCTTCTCACAACGGATGGCTTCACTTCTCTCAGGATCCATCTTGATTCCCATATAATCGAAGTAGCTGATCGCCATACGACGGATGTACTTATTGTTCTCACCGACACCTGCAGTGAAGACGATACAGTCAACACCATGCATAGCTGCGATATAAGCTCCGATGTACTTAGCTACACGATAGGAATAAGCTTCCAGGGTATCCTTGGCATGCTGATCGCCGGCTTCCATCTTTGCAGTAATATCACGGAAATCGGAAGAAATGCCGGACAGACCGAGAACACCGGACTTCTTATTCAGGATATCCATCACTCCATCGATATCGGTATTTTCCTTCTTTGCAATGAACTGAACCAGAGAAGGATCAATATCTCCGGACCGGGTACCCATCATCAGACCTTCCAGAGGAGTCAGACCCATGGAAGTATCAATGGACTTACCATTTAAGACAGCGCTGATGGAAGCACCATTTCCCAGATGGCAGACAATGATCTTGGAGTCATTGTAAGGTTTGCCGATCAGTTCCGCTGCACGCTTGGAAACGAACTGATGAGAGGTTCCGTGGAAGCCGTAACGACGAACCTTGTAATCTGTGTAGTATTTGTAAGGAATACCGTAGAGATAAGCCTTAGCCGGCATGGTCTGATGGAAAGCGGTATCAAATACGCCAACCATAGGAACATTCGGAAGGACCTTCTGGCAGGAACGGATACCGATGATATTTGCAGGATTATGAAGAGGAGCAAGATCGTTGCAGTCCTCTACTGCCTTGATCATTTCCTCAGTTACCAGGGCAGCTTCCGAGAAAGCCTCTCCGCCATGTACGACACGATGGCCAACGGCCTCGATCTCATCCAGACTCTTTAATACACCCGTCTTCTCATTGGTCAGAGCCTTCAGAACTGCCGCAACAGCCTCGGTGTGAGTCGGAAGATTCATCTCAGTGATCTCCTTCTCTCCTCCCTTTGGTGTATACTCCAGGACACCGCCGATGCCGATACGCTCGCAGATACCCTTGGCAAGGACTTCTTCGGTTTCAGTCTCAATGACCTGATATTTCAAGGAAGAACTGCCACAGTTGATAACTAAGATCTTCATTTCTCTGTTTTCCTTTCTCAACAATGATTTGAACGAAAATGGGCAGAATTTGTAGTATAATGCAACGAAGTACATGAGATAAAAGTTAGAAGCTCACCTTTTGCAGCATCATGTCAGGAAGCATTTTTGAATACTGATCTACCGCCTCATTTTGTCATACAAAACTATTATAGGACGAATGTTGCTTCCGAACAAGTTCGAAATATCATAAATAATCGATATTGAAAATTATGATCATAAAAATTATGATCATAAAAATTACGATCATAAATATTACGATCATAAATATTACGATCATAAATATTACGATCATAAATCAGGAGCTTAGGCCCCACAAGAAGCCATCCTTTCGAATCTAGTAAGAGAAAGCAGAAATCATATGAAAACAGCCGGAATTATATGTGAATACAACCCTTTTCATAATGGTCATAAAAAACAGCTGGACTATGCCCGGGAAGTCTTAGACTGCGATGCTGTGATCCTCGCCATGTCAGGAGACTTCGTTCAGAGAGGTGAGCCGGCGATCCTTGACAAGTACAGCCGGGCGGGCGCTGCCCTGCGAAATGGAGCCGATCTCGTTCTCGAGCTTCCGGTCTCCTCCGTTCTCTCCAGCGCGGAGGGCTTTGCCACTGCCGGAGTCAGGCTTCTGGATGCGGCAGGCGCAGATGTTCTGCTGTTCGGCGCCACTTATCCGGATCCTGCACTTTATCGAAAAGTCGCCGACATTCTTGAAAAAGAGCCGCTCTCCTATCAAGCTTCCCTTCAAAAGCATCTGAAAGAAGGCTTCTCCTACCCCCAATCCAGAGCACTTTCCCTTCAGGAAGAGTTGGCAGGAAAGATAGACCATCTGAAAGATTTCCTTCTCTCGCCGAATGACGTCCTTGGCATTGAGTATCGGAAGGCTTTGGACAAGATCCACTCCTCTATGGAATTTTGTCCCATGAAGCGGATCGGAGCCGACTATCTGGATCAGGAGATCCTGGGAGATACAGCTTCTGCATCTTACATTAGAAAAATGATTTCTAAGAGCTTGTATGAAAGAGACCCTTTT
>JAQXPG010000112.1 GCA_029100405.1 Lachnospiraceae bacterium
AGAGGATAAGGTGCTTTATGTACCCGGATCTCCGAAGACCGGTGAGATTCCGGTATCTATGCCGATTGCATTGCCTCTGGCTTCGATGCTTGCATTGATCCTGATCCTTTCCGGATATTTCGTCAGAAAGAAGAAAAAAGCTGAAAAGTAAAAAGATGTGAAAATTCCCCGCCAACCGGCGGGGAATTTTTTCGCAACAAATCTTGGCGGGGAATTTTTTAGCATTTCGCAACAAATTTTTCGCAACAAATTTTTCGTAACAAATTTTTCGCAACAAATTTGGGAGGCTCTGAGAACATTGGAAAAAATTTTGCAATAAAAAAACCGAGGCATTCAGCCTCGGTTAAATATACGGGGAGTGTGGCGAGATTCACATCTCGCCACGGAGTTATGAAAAATTATATTAGCCTGTCAGCTAGTACATTTTCTTTATATCATGGCTTGTATAGACATGCAAGCTTTTTTTGCGGATTTTATAAAAAGTTTAGAATTGAAATGAAATTGAATCAAGCTGTCTATTTCATTCAAAGGGAAATGCCGATATAATAGGTATAAATTGTAGTTTCATTGGATCCATGGGGGTCGTTATGTCTGTTGATTTCAATTGCATCATCATTCAGGCCGTGCAGAAGGCCATTCACAGGGCAGTTCAGGAACAGAAGCCGGAGAGAGCCATACGAAGGCTGCTGGAGACCTTGGGGGAAAGCCTGCAGGCCAGTAACATTATTTTATTCAAGATCGCGAATCATAAGGAGGAACTGACCTATGAATGGAAGTCCACTGGCAGTTCTTCTCTCCGACATGATATCCGGGAGCTTTTTAATGAAAACGGTTTGGTGGATTGGACCAACAGCCTGTATGAGAATCAGAAGATCCTGATCCGGGATATAGCAGAGATTAAAGGGGAGGAAGAGAGCCTGATCACTAGTTTTGAGGCTCTTGGGATCTCTCGATTTGCGATTCTTCCGATTTTTCGAAACAAGACATTTGGTGGAGTTCTTGGAATTGTAAATCCCATTCCGCAGACATTGGAACAAAATGAGATCGCATTTGATATTATTTCTGATTTTCTATCTCAGCTTCTGGAACGACGTGAGTATCAGAAGAGGGAGAATCGTCTGTCCAAGGAAGATCCGGTCACGGGAGTCCAGACCATGGACTTTCTCATCCGCCAGATGGAGAGGAGAAGAATTGCAAAACTCTCTACTGGCGGCCCTCTTCGCTTCAAAGCCATCGTTTATTGCAATATTGTTCAATTTACGAACTTCAATGACATTTTCGGCTATGATGAGGGGAATAAATGTCTGAAAGCCATTGCGGATACTTTAAAAAGCGTCTTTCACAGTGATAAGATCGCGCGTTACGGTGCGGATCGATTTATTCTCTTTGCGGAAGATCCGAATGTGATCGAGCAGGTCCGTACGGCCCATGATCTTATCTATAATATGGTTTCCGAGCATTCTCTCTGGCTGGAGGCTGGCATCTATTATATCAATCCTTCTCTGGAGGATACGGTCTCGACGATGACGGATTATGCGAAGACGGCATGTAATGAGATTAAAAACCACGGGGCAGATATCTATAATATCTACACGGAAAAACTAAACCGGGAATTGATCATTTATAAATATGTCCAGGATCATATCGATGAGGCCATCCATAATCACTACATCAATGTCTTCCTACAGCCGGTCGTTCGGACCTTGACCGGGGAACTATGCAACGCCGAGGCTCTGTCCCGCTGGCTGGATCCGGTCTATGGAGAGATCGCGCCGGCGGTCTTCATCCCTGCCTTAGAGGAAAAGAATCTCTCCTGGAAACTGGATCGTTATGTCATGGAGGTTCTGGCAGGACTGGTCCGTGAACTTCGGGAGCGGAAGATCAATTTCGTCCCCATCTCCATCAATCTGTCACGGAAGGATTTTGATCTCTGGAACCCCTTTGAGACTCTGGAAGATCTGATCAGGGAAAATGATATTCCCCGTTCTTCCTTTTGTATCGAGATCACGGAATCGACTGTCATGTCGGATCCGGCCCGTTTCCACCGGGAGATCGACAACTTCCATCGGGCCGGTTATGAGGTCTGGATGGATGATTTCGGTTCCGGTTACTCATCCCTCAATACCTTAAAAGACTTCGATTTCGATGAGCTGAAAATCGACATGCTCTTCGTCAGAAATTTAAACCAAAAGGCACGTGACCTGCTGATCCATATTGTGGACATGGCGAAGGATCTCGGCATCCGGACTCTGTGTGAGGGTGTGGAAAATCAGGAGCAGTTTGACTTCTTACGAGAGATTGGCTGTGAGAAGATCCAGGGCTACTATTTTGGCAAGCCCCAGCACTGCGAGATCGTAACGTCGGATGCTTTCTTAGAGAAACTTCCGGCGGAGAGTAAAGAAGAGATGTATCTCTATAATCATTGCCGTGGTCTGCATTTTAACCGGGAGATCCCCTTCGGTATGGCCTTATTTGACGGGGTCAGGGTCCGGATCAGCTATATCAACCAGATGGGACAAAGCTTTATCAAAGAAGAGGGAGATGACGGGATCAATGTCCTGGAGCAGCATGTGAATGATCCGGGGAATGCCTTTCATGAGAAGTTTTTTGCTCTGATGAATCAGCCCATGGATGAGGGATCTGCCAGATCTCTCTACTTTACCAGGCAGTATCATTATTTTCGTCTGCAGGTCACCCTGGTCGGACGGATCCATGACAAGAAATTATTTGCGGTCTACATCACGGACCAGACTCAGGAGGAGCTGCGGAATGATTCGGTGATCTCAGATGACAGTCTGCGTATGATTTTCAATGCTTTCTACTGGATCTACAAGGTGGATTATACAGATGATCGGATAACGCCTCTGGCTTCCATTACAAAGGATGAGGTCCTTGGCCAGGAGGTTTTGCTCGATCCCCAGGCAAGGCTTGCTACGATCTACTGGAAAGACCAGGAGCGCTATTCCCATCTTCTGGATCCGGACTATGTCAGGAAGGAACTGGAGCGGTCTGATCACGGGAGTTTTACGGAGATCTTCCGGAGGAGTGTCGGCGAGACCGGCTATCGCTGGATCGCAACGACGGTGATCCGGATCCCGGTGCAGGACAAGCTGGTTTGCCTTATTCTGTCCAAGCCGTCTGCTTATTCGGATCCTGTCAAGGCAAGGTTTCTGGCGGAGACCATTCTGTCCGGCAATCATGTGGACCAGACGGACCGGCTTCCCGGCAGCAAGGAGATAGGGGAAGATGAACTCATGGATGCACTTCTGGCAGCGCCCTCTGTTAAGCTTAGCTGGAAGGACAGGAATCGGCGTTTCGTCGGTGTATCCCGCGGCTTTCTACAATTTAACGGTCTGACTTCCGCCGAGAGTCTGATTGGGAAAAGAGATGAAGAGATCAACTGGAGCATGGATTTCTCTGCCTCGAAAAGGGAAGAAGAGGAAGTCCTGAAAGGGCATGCCATGCCCTTTGTTTCCGCTCAGCGTATTGTCGATGGGAAATTATATCCTTATCTCTATTCAAAGCTTCCAATCTTCCGTGACGGCAAGGTGACAGGACTCCTCTGTATCATTCTTTCGGATCTGGATCTTACGTCCAGAGAGAGGGAACCCTTAGATCTTGCCAAGAATTCAGAGCTTATGATTTCCTGGATCAGGACAAATGCCGATTTTGAGAAAAATTACCGGGATTCCAGCGAAAACTATACGATGGCGGTGATTGTAGCGAATCATTATTGGCTTCTTTATCGGTCGCTGGGTGGACAGGCTGCGGATCAAATGATGGAAAATGCCGAACGGATCTTACGAAGAGAGCTTGGACGGGATAATATTTTGATCCGGCTGACGAATGACAAATTTATCCTGCTTTCCAAGAAATCGACGCAGGTTTTGTCGGAAGAATTGCAGGGCACTTTGGTAGCATTCTCGGAAGAAGAGAGTGATCAGAAATTGATGGCAGCACTTTCCTATGGACTCGCATCGAGAAATGAGGTCAATTCTTCAGATGCACTTTATTCTCTGGTATGCCAGAGGGCAGAAGGACTCTTGCAAAGGAGGACAGAGATCCCTTTAAATGATAGGGATTATCTGGATATCGCTACGGATATCACAACGCCCTATATTTATTTCCGGGCGATTCTGAATGACAGTATGGACCAGATCGTCGATATGCAGATTCTTTTTGCGAATGATGCCTATGGCAGGATGGTGAATAGGAGGCCGGACCAGCTGATTGGCCGGAGCTATTTCGAGGCAGTTCCGAAAGCGGATCCGACTTGGCTTACCTATTTTTATCAGGCTGCCGTGCTGAGAAAGGAAGTCAGGGATTGCATCTGTTCTACGGATTTGTCGAAAACTTACGTCTTCCATATGTCGCCGGGCAGAATGCCGCTCTGCTGCAGTTGGAATGGTTTCGAACTCTCGGAGGAAGAGCAGGATAACGATCTGGCGAAGAGAAACTGGGCAACGGATGATCGTATTATACGAATTGCCCGCCTGATCAATCAGAATACGGAATATGAGGAACTGATTCCGCAGATTCTTCAGGAGATTGGCTTTATGCTGAATGCGGATCGGGTACAACTGATCGATTTCAGCGCAGAGCAGGGAGAGATCCAGGAGAGCATGAATCGCTTTGAGTGGTGTCGGGAGGGTGTTTCCGGTACAGAAGATACGAATAAGAACAGGCTTCGGGAGATCTGTATGGCGGCGACCAGGCTGACGGCACAAAATCCGAACGGGATCAGTTATCAAAGTCTGAAGCCGGAAAGGAATCTCCGGGAACTCGTTCAGTACTTCGATCGGTACGGTCTGGATCACCTCTACTGCCTGCCAATCGTGGATCATAACAAAATCATCGGATACCTGGCGGTGCAGAATTACTCACTTGCCGGGGATATCAATCTGCAGAAATTCATGCAGATGACGGCGGTCTTCCTTTCAAAGAAGCTGACCAATCATTATATTATGGGCAGGCTGGATTTCCTGAGTTATCACGACCGCTTGACCGGGGCTTTGAACAGCCATGCCTATTATGAACGTCTGGCGGAACTGCAGAAGGGGAATGAGAGCATTGGTGTCATTTTTGTCGATATGAACGGCCTGAAATGGCTGAATGATCATGTCGGCCATGAAAGTGGTGACAGTCGCTTACAGGAGGTCGCTGATCTTCTGATTCGCCTCTATCATAAGGAAAATGTATACCGTATCGGGGGTGATGAATTCCTGGTCCTGCTTTCGGATGTGGATGAAAATGAATTTCGTATCCAGGTGTCCCGCTTAGGGGATTATATGTCAGAAGACACAACGACGCACACCAGTCTTGCTGTCGGCTGTTCCTGGAGCCGGGATGCCAAGAGCCTCCGGGAAGTGGTTCATCTGGCGGATAAGGATATGTATGCGAATAAGGCGAAGTACTATGCAAGCCACGACCGGAGGAGAAGGTAGGCAGGCCAGTCAACAAATCGTCTGTCCATTGAAAGAAATATGGGTAAGCGCAGTTTTTCCATCCCGCCGGATCCCGGTGAGAATGATCTCAGCTTTCCGGTCTTCAGAACGGTAAGTCTCGGAGCTTTCTTCTCCTTCGTGATTTTTTAAAAGGCCTCGGAAATCCTTGAAAATGGCCGGCAGGAGAACTCCTGCCGCCTTTTTTCCCTGGCTGATGCCGTAGACTCCCATGATCCTTCCCGTTAAGAGCCGTTCTGCTTCTTTGAATGAGATTGTTGTCATATTTTTTAAGCCTTCTTTCCGCTGGAAATTCCGATATTCTTCTGGAGATGGAAGGTCTCCAGGGTTTTTAGAAGGAGATAGATCATTGCAGTATTGACCGGGAGCAAAATGCATTCGCTTACCAGTCTGGCAGATACGATTGCCCAGAAACCATTGCCATAGAGAATAGAGAGCCAAAGAGGATTCAGAAGAAAGCTGATGAAGACGGTATTCAAAAGCTTACTCAAGAAAGCCCGCCAGATCGTGATTTTTTTCCCCTTTAAAACAAGGCCGTAGAGGATTCCGGAAAGCATGCTGCTGAGGGTGAAGCCCGGGAAAAAGGCCCCGGTCGGCTTTACGAGATAACCGCCGACATCGGAAAGGATACCGATGATTCCGGCTACAAAGGGTCCGAAAAGCTGGCCTGCCAGGGCGATCGGCAGAAAGGAAAACCGAATCTCAATGATGTTCGAGACCGGAACCTTAAAGAAGCCGAGGACAATGGCCAAGGCCGTCAGCATTGCGCTGGTTGTCAGGATCTGTACGTTTTTTAATTTAGACATAAGAAAACCTCCTTTGCAGTTCCTTTGGACTACATCGGAGGTTTGAGATTCATAAAAAAGGACGAATCAAAAGTCCCGGATGTAGCAGCGGGATGCGACATCAAAACCGCGGATCTATCCTTCGTCCCAATGACAACTCCCTGTTCATCAGGCACTTTACGCTTTGATATCTACTCTGCATTTGTCTCTGGGTGCTTGCACCCTGTTTTTAGATTACGCCTACATGATACGTTATCCTTTCTGTCTATGCAATTGAATTATTTTCAAGTTGACAGAAGGACCATAAAGAAGGATAAGCGCCACGTCATTTTAACGGCATGCGACGTCAGGGTCTGTGTTTACGTTTCAGGCAAAGCGATAAGAACATCAGAAGGCCACAGGCTCGGTACTCCCATGTACCATGAACTTCATTTTGGGATTGGCCTTGGACATGGCAAGAACCCCATCCGCATAAACCGGGAAGGGCTCGTCTCCTTCAAAGCCATTTTCCATAATGTATCTTGCGGCCGCTTCCATGGTCGGGAAGATCTCGAGGACCCGGTCGCCATTGGGAAGTTGTCCGGTCCGATAGTAGAGGCGGTCATTTTCCGCCGGAATCCGGGCCGTAAATCCAGGCATGACGGACCCATACAGGTTTCGCTTCAGATGAAGATGCAGGTCATGGCGGATCGCCTTCAAATCATGCAAACTGTAATGAGATTGGTTTTGAAGCATATCGCCATCTGCAGCCGGAGTCTTTTCCAAGGTCTCCACCAGATCCGAAACACTGCAGTAGGCATCCGTCAATGCCATCATTCGGATATTCTTCAAGCGAAGCAGCGAACTCTTGGCAAAACGTACTGTCTGGCCGTATTTGCTGGCGATCCCTTTCGATGCATAGGAATAGAGATCGTAATCGCTGATTGTGTCAAAAAGGTTTACATTCTCTAAGAAATGTGCCTGTTTCCCGGCCTTGTTGTCCATGGTCAGGCTGGCCCAGGCGGCATTTGGGAAGTTCCCGTGCAGTCGGATGGCTGTGATGGAAATATAGCCCAGGCTGCTGTTTCCCTCGCAGCAGGCCTTGAGCGGCAGAGCCGGAGGGTTGACAAGGTTGTAGCCCCGGATGATGCCTTCGAGTTCCGTGACATCGCCCAAGGGGTGTGTTTCTATGACGGTGAAATAAAACATGTTTTTTCCTTTCTTATGGATGGCTCTGGTCTTCTGCAAATCTTCTGCAAATCTTCTTCCAATCAGAGATGATTTTGCAATCTGACCATGCTTTTTCTTCAGTCCGTCCAGCTCTGCATTTTCCGAAAGATTTTCGGCTGGCGGATCATGTAATAGAGGATGACAACGGCTGCGGTCAGGAAATAACTGATCGGATAGCAATAGAGGATGGCCGTAAGTGAGCCGTTTCTTGTAATAACAAGGAGCCAGATGGCCCGGAAGGCACAGATGCCGACCAGGTTGGCGAGGGTGGAAAAGAGGACATCATTTTCCGCCCGGAGCACGGAGGACAGGATCTCAATAAAGCAGAAGACCCAGTAATAGGGAGCGACCGATTTTGCCATGATCTGTCCGATCCGGATGACGTCCGGACTGGAGTCGAAGAAGCGGATGAGATAGGGGGAGGTATGAACGACGAGGAAACCGGCAATGATGGAACAAATGAGTTCGATCAAAAGGACTTGTCGGCAGGCTTTTCGGATCCGGTCGGATTTCCTTGCTCCGTAATTCTGTCCGACGAAGGTGGTGATCGATATGCTGAAGGCCTGATTGATCAGCCACCAGATAACATCGATCCGGCCATAGGCGGTCCAGGCTGCGACGGCGTTGACGCCAAATCCATTGATGGAAGCCTGAAGAATCATATTGGAAATCGTGAACATGGATGAAGCGATGGCGGTTGGAAAGCCGATGCGAAGGATCCGGATCATGATGCCATAGTGAAAGCGGATGCGGCGAAATTCAAGCTTCATGCCAGGCGTCTTCCTGGCAAGGATAAAGGTTACGGCGCAGGCGGAGAAGGCTTGGGAGATCACGGTTGCGATTGCAGCGCCGAGAACGCCCATGGAGAAGACGGCAACAAAAAGAAGGTCCAAAACAATGTTGACAAGGCTTGCCAGGATCAAAATATAGAGTGGCCGCCTGGAGTCTCCGATGGCTCGAAGAATGCCGGTTCCCATGTTATAGATCAGGGTGAAGATCAGGCCGGCCATAAGGATTCGAACGTATGTGGCGGAGTCTCCCATCAGAGCCTTTGGGGTCTTAAGAAGATGGAGAAGAGGGTTTGAAAGAAGGATGCCGACCGTTCCAAGCACAATGCCGCCGACGATCGAAAAGGCATAGGCAGTATGCAGAGTGATATCGACATTCTTCTCATCTTTTGCTCCGAAATATTGGGCCAGGATCACGCTGGCTCCGGAGGAAAGTCCGGTAAAGAAGGTGAAGATAAAGTTTACGATCTGGCCGGAGGATCCGCCGACGGATGCCAGGGCTTCGGACCCTGCAAATTGACCGACGACAAGTGCATCGACAGTATTGTATAATTGCTGGAAGATGGCGCCAATCAGGATCGGTACAAAGAAGAAGAGGATCCCTTTCCAGATGGGACCGGTAGTAAGCGCACTTGTATTGGTTTTGCTTGTAGTATGTTTCATAAGATCTATAGAGATTTCGTATTGTATTTACTTCTTGTATTTACTTCTTGTATTTACTTCGGATAATTGAAATTCAAGTTGTAATGCGGTGGACTGCAGCTTACTTTATAGTATCTCTGAATCAGTTATTTTCGCAAGGGAAAGCAGAAAGAATAGGTTTTTTTTATGATACACGATAAGGACATGCGGGAACCGCTTTTCTTCTATTTAGAGGAAAAGCTGGGAAAGTGCAGAATTTTTGAAGAAAAAGTCATCGGCAAGGCCCGGGCAGATCTGATGCTGGTCTTACCGGAGGAGATCTGGGGCCTGGAGATCAAAAGCGACGCAGACAACTACAGCCGGCTTTCGGACCAGGTGACCGAATACGATCGATATTTTGACCGAAACCTTGTTGTTGTCGGATCCAGGCATGCAAGCCATATCGCGGAGCATGTGCCGGATTACTGGGGAATCCTCTCGGTGGAATATCTGCCGGAGGAAGAGCAATTTGATTTCTACCTCCTGCGCCAACCCAAAGAGAATCCTCATCGGACCATGAAACGGAAGATGAGTCTGCTCTGGCGGCCGGAGCTGGCCCACATCCAGGCCATCCATGGTATGCCGGCCTTAAAAAACTTAAGTAAACTCCACGTCAGGAATCGAATTATCGAAGAGATCCCCCAGGAGATCCTGCAGACCGATATCAGTAATGAACTGTTCGAACGCGACTATTCCTCCATCCAGGAGGAGATCAATTGTTTCCGTACAGAAAACGGAAGGAAACCACGACAGAAGCGGCCTGTCAAGAAACGGAAATATAGACCAAAATTTGAAAACTAAGAAAAAGTTCACAAAGCCTTAAGGGATTGAACACAATTTGAACACAGAAATTTTTTATATTGATACTGTCGAAAGGAAAAAAACCTTTCAAATTTTCATAATCCTCCCCCATACAAACCGATGCAGCGATGCATCGGTTTTTTTATTGCAGGTAGTCTGTTTGCTGCAACTTGACAGCTTTTATATATGATGCTATAGTTCAGACAATATTGTTGATGACAAGGGAGCCATTGCAGGTTTTGCAATGGCTCTTTTTGGACAAAGACGTCCTTCCATTTTTACGGAAGGGCGTTTTTTTGTTGGAAAGGAGTGGCGTATGAAGTTTGATGATCTCTCATTTCCGGAAAAGTTGGAACATTTGGAAGGAGTTGCCCACAGGGCTCTGCCTCTATGGGGATTTCCCAAGGATTCTCGAGTCCGGCTCTTAAATTTTACGGAAAATGCAACATATCTGGTTGAGCCGGGAGATGGAAGAAAGGTCATTATGAGAGTCCACAGATTGCCCTATGTTTCCATGGATTCAATTCGGACAGAGTTGACCTGGATGCATGCTTTGCGGGAAGAGACAGATCTGTCCCTGCCGGAAGCAATTCCTATGAAGGATGGCGGCTTGATTGCTACGATTGAAACAAAGGAACTGTGTGAGGAAAGACATGTGGTTTGTTTTACATTTGCCGAAGGAAGACCGCCTGTCGATTCCAGTGATGGAAATGGAGATGTGGGTGCTCTCATTGCAAAAATTGAAAAAATACCGGATTCCATTACCATTCCGGTTTTTAAGAGTGCGGCAGTAGTATCGGATGCCATCGGTCAGCATCAGCATGGCAGTAAGATGCAGGAAAAGGATCGTAGGATTTATCAGATGGTTGGATCGATCATGGCTAAGATGCATGTTCAGTCTCTGCATTGGAAGAAACCGGACTTTTATCACCGAATTGCCTGGGATTTTGATGGGACATTCGGGAGGAAAAATAATTTCTATGATACGACTTATGCAGATCCGAAATGGCTTTCTGCCAGAGATATTGAAGTCCTGAATCAGGCCCGGGAGACCATTCGCTGCAGATTGGCTCTCTATGGGGAAGGGCGGCAGCGTTACGGCATGATCCACAGTGACCTTCGGACGGCAAATCTCCTGTTTGATGGGAAGACAATGACGGTCTTGGATTTCGATGACTGTGGCATGGGCTGGTATATGTATGATATTGCCGGTGCGGTGGCTTTGATGGAGCACCGGCCGGATCTGTCGGAGATTGTGAATGAGATCCTGAAGGGATATGAAAACATTCGGCCATTAGAGGAGGCAGACAAGGAAGAGATCCCAACCTTCATTATGATGCGGCGGATCGGTATGCTGCAGAGCTTGATCTGCCGTATCGGTTGTGTCATGGGAGGAAGTGGAGAAGCTTGTGAGCTGACTCCGGAGATCCTTGCATTTTATGCTAAGGGAACGGTTCGACTGGCAGAACGCTATATTGAAGAATTTAGTGATGAAAAGATGAAAAGTAATGCCATCGCTGCACGTCAGAAAATGCAGCATATACTGACTCCCTATGTCATTTGAACCTTTTTATTGTTATCTGAAAGGAGACCGCTTATGCAAAGCGCACATGAAGTATATGAAGAAGCTAAAAAAGTATGGAACCCAAACAAGGTCGATATCTTCCGCGGATTTGGCATGGAGATGGCCATGGGAGAGAGAAGTGGCTGCCGTTTTAAGGATCTGGATGGAAAAACCTATATCAATATGCATAGTAATGGTGGAGTCTTTAACTTGGGCCACAGGAATCCGGAAGTCATGCAGGCTCTGATTGATGGGGTTCAGAAAGTTGATGCCGGGAACCATTATTTCCCCTCCGAATACAAGAACCGGCTTTGTGAACAGCTTCTTTCGGTTTCTCCCTCTTACATGAGATACGTGTACATGAGTTGCGGCGGCGGAGAATCCATCGATGCGGCAGTGAAATTTGCACGTTTCGCGACGAAACGTAAGAGGGTGATCTCTCTGGACTGTGCCTTTCATGGCTCGACAGGAATTGCCATGGAAGCCTCGAATCCTGTTTTTGCAGAATTTTGGAATATGCCTGCAGACCCGGATCTTTATAGCAAAGTTCCCTATAATGATTTGAATGCTTTGGAAGACATTCTGAAGAAGAATGATACAGCAGCTGTGTTAATTGAAAGCATTCCTGCAACTGCCGGTTTTCCCATGCCTCGCCAGGGCTATTTGAAGGGTGTTGGTGAATTGGCACATCGTTATGGGGCACTGTATATTGCTGACGAAGTCCAGACTGGTCTGATGCGAAGTGGTCAGATGTGGTGCTGCGTGAAATATGGGGCCGAGCCGGACATGATCGTGACCGGTAAGGGCTTGTCCGGGGGCTTTTATCCGATGTCTGCGGTCATAATGAATGAAAGATCCGGAAGCTGGCTTCATAAAGACGGATTCGCCCAGGTCGCTTCCTTTACCGCATCGGAGATTGGCTGTATCGTATCTTCCAAGGTGATGGAGATCCTGACCCGTCCTTCGACCAAGGAAAATGTAGACCATCTCACCGAACTTTTCTCCGAGGGCCTTCCGAAGATTAAGGACAAGCACAGGGATTTCCTGACGGAGATCCGTCAGTGCGGCGTTATCATGGGCTTAAAGACCAGTCACCCCTATGGTGGCGTGGCTCTGATGGTGAGTCTGGTTCAGAGAGGTGTCTGGGCGGTCTTTGCCGATTATGACAAGGGAGCTCTTCAGTTCAAACCAGGACTTCTGATGGACGAAGAGACAGCTAGAGAAGTGCTTTCTACTTTGGATCTGGCTTTAACGGATGCCGAACAGATGATTCAGAGGGTTCCTCTGGAAGAAATGGAAAAGAGGGCAGCGATATGAATAAGAATTGCAAATGGAAGAAAGAGGTTTTTCGTACTATAAAATACTTTCTAATTGCTTCGTCAGCTGGTCTGATCGAGATCTCTCTATATAGTCTTCTGGACTTTGCGACGCCACTTCCTTACTGGCCTGCTTATCTGATTGCGCTGGTAACAAGTGTTCTGTGGAATTTCACATGGAATCGTCGGTATACATTTCGCGCAGCCAACCGGATCGCACCGGCCATGATGAAGGTAGCTGCCTATTATGCTGTTTTCACGCCATTATCTACTTTTTTCGGAAATTACCTGGCCGAGGACCTTCTGTGGAACGGCGTTCTGGTTACTCTGATCAATATTCTGATCAACGGCGTGACCGAATTCCTCTATCAGAGGTTTTACGTATTTGGAAAGGCCGTGGATACCAGGCCGACGGCGATTTCAGGATGAGATGGATTTTTTGTGGTCAGATGGAATAGTAGACATCGGTGAGGCAATCACGAAACCGTGGTGGAACATTCTTCCGGTGGTCAGATCGAAAAGTGTTAAAAAGGAGCTTCTTTTTTCGAAAAGGAGCTCCTTTTTGTACCCCTTGTATAGAGAAAAGACCGACAGGCCGGCGGGGAAGGATTTGAAGAATCCGTATGGTGAGCTTATAATAAAAAATAGAGAGTCAGGAGGATATAGCAAAATGCGAATGAAATGATGGGAATCGATGCGGCTGCCTGACAGGACAGAAAGAGGGAAAACAATGAGGATCTTAAATTTTGGCTCTTTAAATATCGACTATGTCTATCAGGTGGACCACATGGTAAAGCGCGGGGAGACGCTTTCGTCCGGTGGCCGGGCTGTTTTCACAGGCGGCAAAGGTCTGAATCAGTCCATCGCCTTAGCACGGGCCGGCCTTCCGGTTTGGCATGCGGGAAATGTAGGGCGTGACGGGGATCTCCTCTTAAAGGAGTTAAAGGATTCCGGCGTAGATACCTCTTTGGTTCGTGTTCTTTCGGATCAGCCGAGCGGTCATACCGTGATTCAGAATGATAAGGAGGGAGATAATTGTATCCTCCTCTATGGCGGCGCAAATCAGGCTGTGACGGAGGAAGAAGTGGATGCTATTCTGTCTCACTTTTCAGCCGGAGACTGGCTGGTTTTACAGAATGAGATCAATGAACTGCCCTATATCATAAGAAGGGCAAAAGACAAGGGAATGAGGATCGTCTTAAATCCTTCGCCCATGAATGAGAAAATCCTGGATTTGCCCCTGGAGGATATCGAACTTTTCTTCATTAATGAAATTGAAGCCGTGCAGTTGATCCAGGGGTTGGAGGAGAAAACCGAGCAGAAAGTCACGAGAAGGAAGACGGACATGGATCGATATTTCTCTGAAACCGATGGCCCCGACTGGAAGAAGATTCGTCTGGCACTTCTGGACCTTCTGCCCAAAGGCCATTTTGTCTTGACCATGGGCTCTTTCGGAGCGGTCTATTTTTCCAAAGAAGAAGCTCTCTATCAGCCGGCGGAGAAAGTCAAAGCAGTGGACACTACTGCGGCGGGCGATACATTCACCGGTTATTTCCTGGCTGGTCTGTTGACGGCCGGGGAGAAGGGTTATGCTCCCGATTGCATTCAAAGAAGCCTGGCCCTGGCCAGTCACGCGGCTGCTATCGCAGTTACCAGGCATGGCGCAGCGCCGTCGATCCCCAGTCTAAAGGAAGTGGAAAGCGGGAGTTCCGGAAATATCGTGGTTGAAAAGTAGAAGAGAGTTGTTCTAATGGAGAAGAGATCCGGAAATAAGGTCATCGATAGTACATGTTACCTCATTGTTGTTTTTCTCATGGTATTACTGTCGCTTCTGGTGCATGAAAAAGAAGTGATATTTCCGGAGGTAGGGGCGATCGCAGCTGGCATGTTCCTGACACCGCATCGTTCCTGGATGACCAATGGGAAGAGACTATTTCTCTTTCTTCTGGTCTGTGGCGTCTTAGGTATGGCAATTGTTCGTTTCCTTCCGTTACCGCTCAGCCTGCAGATGATCCTGGCCTATTGCCTGGCACTTCTGATCCAGTCTCTGTCGAAAACTTCCTTCATGCCCATGATCTCTGCCCTGGTTCTTCCGGTTTTACTTCAGACGAAGTCGATCTGGTATCTGATTTCTTTGGTTCTCTTTTCGCTTTTGATCCTTCTGATTCGCCGGGCCCTGGTTCGGCGCGGTTTGAAATATGAGGAAGAATTTATACCGGTCCAGATACAGCTTCCTTGGAAATTGACCCTTTTTCGGATCCTGGTGGCAAGCGGTATGATTCTTCTTGCCGTGAAAAGCGGCTGGCGATTTATGGCGGCACCTCCGCTTCTCGTAGCTTTCACGGAATTATCCGCCTATCACCATCGGGTCATCCGCCTGCATCCGATCCGGGTCATTTTGCTCTTGACTTTGTCTGCGGCAGCCGGCTCCTGTGTTCGACTGGCTTTCAGCGGTCTGCCGGAAGGAAGCCTCTTGATCAGCCTTCTGTTATCGTCGGTTCTCTTTCTTTTGGTTTTCTACCATACCGGGCCCATGGTTCCGCCTGCCGGAGCTGCCATGGTTCTGGCTTATCTGGCCCCTAAGGAGTCGCTCTATCTTTATCCCCTGCAGATCGGAATCGGAATTTCGGTCTACGTGGGCCTGACTTGCCTTAGAAATCTGTGGATAGAGAAGAAGTGACGGCTGCTGTCGGATCTTACTTTTCCATCGTCCGCTGGGATGGAGAAGAGAAAGTGACATTAGCTTTGGCTTTCCGCCGAAATACTGGTGTCCGGGATCATCTCGACGTAGACATCGCTGTATTCGATGCGAAGGTCGTCGGTGATCTCCCAGACGAGTTTGTAGATCTGCTTGAAGTCGATCTGCCCTTGGTCGGGTTTGAAATAAATACCGATCCAGAACATACGGCCGGTTTTTACGACATCGAGGAAGGTCATACGGTAAGGTGCATCGGCCAGGCGGCGTTCGACAACTGTCCGAATTTCTGCCATAATTTCCGGATCGGGTGCAAAAAGCAAGAGATCGTGGAGGTTTTCTTTTAACATGGAGAGAGGTTCGAAGACCAGACTTGCGGTTACGATGATAGCAAGAACCGGGTCGACATATGGTGTCAGCCAGGCGGCCGGGGTCTTTCGAAGGAAGAATTCAATGGCGAAACCGGCACTGATGGCAAGGGTGCTGTAGGAATCCAGCTTCCAGGTGTAGACTTCGGTTGCGATCATCGGGGATTCGAAGTCATGTTCCATGTGTTTTAAAACGAGATAGAATACCATGCAAAAAAGGCTGACCAGGATTTCATAGATGGAGATCAGGCCGCCGTCGATGACATTTCCTCCGTGCAGGATGGATTGAATATTCTCGACGATCAGGATGATGGAGAGGGCAATCAGGACAAAGGTCTTCGCAACGACCAAAAGGGATTCGACGGGATAGAAACCGAAGGAACGCTTCTCGCTGACTTTTTTTCGTGACAGGCGGGGCGAAAGTACAAGCATTGGCAGGAGAAGAACGAGGTCGACGGAATCCCAGAGACAGTCGGACAGGAGAGTTCTGGAGTGCGTGAGTGCAGCCATGAAAATCTCGGATGCCAGGAAGATGATGCAGCCGACCATGGACAGATTCAGAATTCGTTTTTCGATTTTGGCATGCTTCAGCTGGACTTTTCTGGCGTCGATCAATCGGCGGGTTTGCTTGGATTTCGAATCAGACATGACTTCTCCAATGGAATGATAGGTGCAGGATCGCTCTTCATTTCTTTCGTTGATTTCACTGTAACTTTTTATCAGTATAACCCCCGACCGGGGAATCGGGCAAGTTCGCATAGGACTTACGGCACTTTTGATTTTTAGACTAAAAAGAGGAAATAGCATGCTTCAGGTGAAGGAACTGAGAAAAGAATATAAGACCGGAAATTTCGTTCAGAAGGCTTTGGACGGGGTCAGTCTGAATCTTAGGGACAATGAGTTTGTCGCAATTCTCGGCCCCTCCGGCTCCGGGAAAACAACTTTTCTGAACGTCATCGGCGGCCTCGACCGTTATGACAGCGGCGACCTTATCATCAATGGGGTCTCTACAAGAAAATACAGGGATCGTGATTGGGATGCCTATCGGAATCACACGATCGGCTTCGTTTTTCAGAGCTACAATCTGATCATGCATCAGAGCGTTTTGTCAAATGTAGAGCTTGCCCTTACGATTTCCGGCATCTCCGGGGCAGAACGACGGCAGAGAGCAGAAGAGGCTTTGAACAAAGTCGGTCTTGGTCAACATTTACATAAGAAACCAAACCAGCTGTCCGGCGGGCAGATGCAGAGAGTGGCAATTGCAAGAGCTCTGGTCAACGATCCGGATATTGTGCTGGCGGACGAACCGACCGGAGCACTGGATTCCGAGACTTCGGTTCAGGTCATGGAGCTTCTGAAGGAAGTCGCCAAGGATCGGCTGGTTGTTATGGTCACTCACAACCCGGACCTGGCTTATCAGTATGCCACGCGAATTGTGAAGATTAAGGACGGACAGGTCATTTCTGACAGCGACCCTTATGAACCGGAGGCTGTGGCAGAGCCGATCCATAAGCGGATCGGCCGGGCGTCGATGAGCTTTTTGACCGCTTTGCATTTAAGTTTTAATAACCTGAGGTCGAAGAAGGCCAGAACCTTCCTTGTGGCTTTTGCCGGATCCATTGGAATTATCGGGATTGCGCTGATTCTGTCGCTTTCCAACGGTGTGAATAAGTATATTGAAAATCAGGAGTCGGATGCCCTGGCCAGCTATCCGGTGCAGATCCAGAAGACCGGTTTTGATTTTGCATCCCTGTTGACGGGCGGATCGGGCAGTTCGAATGATGCGGATTCTGAGGATGGGAAGAAGGGAAGTTCTTCGGGTAAAAAACAGGATAAAAAACAGAATCTGAATACGGAAGTCCCCATTCAGACGGAGACTCTGAATCTCATGAGTCAGATCCAGACCAATGACCTGGCTTCTCTCAAAAAATATCTGGATGGCGGGAAGTCCGGCATGGAATCCCACGTGAATGCCATTGAATATCATTATAATCTGACGCCGCAGATCTATCGCCTGAGCGATGGAAATCCCGGTTTTACCCAGGTCAATCCGAATCAGACCTACGACAGTTTAAGCCTTGGAAACAGTCAGATGAGCAGTATGATGGGCACAGCCATGAATACGGATATTTTCACCATGCTGCCGGAAAATGCCAGCCTCTATAAGGAACAGTATTCCTTGAAGGCCGGCCATTGGCCGAAGAATAAGAACGAGATGGTTTTGATTTTAAACCAGAGAGGCAGTTTGAATGATACCATTCTCTATACCCTGGGCCTCCGTCCTTTGGATGAGTTAAAGTCTAAGGTTTCCAAGGGGCTAGGCACTGTCGGCTCGGCTGGCAGTTCTGGTCCTTCAGCACCTGCTAAAAGTTCCGGAAACCTGGCCGATGGCAGTAAGAGCAGTTCCGCCAGTGCCGGCACAGGCACCGGATCCGGCTCCTTGAATAAGTCCTTTACCTACAAGGATTTTATGGATCTCGATTTCTATATGGTCTACCCCTCCGACCTGTATTCCTATGACAGCAGCTACCAGGTCTGGACCAATAAGGCAAATGACACTTCCTATGTCAAGGACCTTGTGAATCGTGGCCAGAAACTGAAGATCACCGGTGTCGTCCAGCAGAAGTCCGGTAATTCTTCCTCCATGCTTCAGTCCGGCATTGCCTATACCTCCGATCTGGTCTTCGATATGATGAAGCACGCCAAGGATAGCGAGGTCGTGAAAGCCCAGAAGGCATCGCCTAAGATCAATGTCCTGACCGGCAAGCCTTTCGACGAAGAAGAGGATGACAGCGAGATGGATTTGAGCAAGCTTTTTACGGTCGATCCTTCGGCCATGCAAGAGGCATTCTCCATGGGCAGTTCTATAGGGGATCTGTCGTCCGCTTTCGCCGGGACCGGAGCAGGCATCGATTACGCGAAAGCCTTCTCGGGCCTGGATCCGTCTGCCCTGACATCCGGTCTTACAAATGTAAACCAGGATCTTCTTTCTGCTTTGGATCCTTCTGTTTTACTGGATGGCGTAGAAGTAACAGCTAAGCCGGAAGATCTAAACAAGGCCTTTTCGAACCTTTTGAACCTGTATCTGGATTATAGTGCCAAGGCCGGGCCCGGGACCGATTATCGGAATATTAGTACGGCAATGCAAGCCTATCTTAAGAGTGATGAGGGAAAGGCTCTTCTGGCAAGCGAGCTTCAGAAGATCCTTTCCAGGAATCAGGATGCCATGGTGACACCGGAGGAAGTGGAGAAGCTGATTCAGGCGATCTTACCGGATCTTCTGAATTCTTACAATAAGTATGCCAAAGACTATCGGAACGAGCATGGGGAAACTGATGACAATACCATTGTCCAGGCTTATCTCTCGAAACAGGCGGTTTTGGATATCCAGGCAGCGATCACGAATCATCCGGAAGCATCAGAGGCCATCCGGGATCGGATCTCGAACTTTCAATTTTCCGGGGATGATCTGGAAGAGCTGGCTTCGGTCTATATTTCCGGATATGATTCCTATGCCAAAAAGCAGGGGGATCTGCCGGTGATCAGCGATTTGCCGGCCTCTTTCATGGCTTTTTTGAATACGGATTTGGGGCAAAGTGAGCTCTTTTCCATCGTCACGAAGTCCATCAATACCGATCGGCTTTCGGCCAATTTAGAGAAGGCGCTGATGGATGCGGAGGGAAAAGCGGCGGCTTCTGTCGCCGGACAGCTTCAGATAGTGATGGAAAATGCGATGAAGCAAATGATGGGAGAGCTGTCGAAGTCCATTCAGACGTCGATGCAGAAGGCCATATCTTCTTTCGCTTTCGATCCCAAGGCTTTTGCTGGGGCGATCAAACTGAATATGACGCCGGAGGATCTGCAGGCTTTGATGACCTCCATGGTCAAAGACGGCAAGCAGAAGAGTTTCGACAGCAATCTGCAGGCTTTCGGCTATGCGGATCCGGATCAGCCGGAGGAGATCGACATCTATCCGAAGAATTTCACCGAGAAGGATCAGGTCCTGTCGATCCTGAATCATTACAATAAGGAAATGAAGGCCAAGGGGGAGAAGGATAAGGTGATCACTTATTCCGATACCATCGGCTCTCTGATGACATCCGTCACGAAGATTGTGAATACGGTAACGACGGTTCTGGTTGCTTTTGTGGCGATCTCTCTGATCGTTTCATCGATCATGATCGGTGTTATTACTTATATCAGTGTTCTGGAGCGGCGAAAGGAGATTGGTGTCCTGCGGGCCCTGGGCGCAAGCAAGCGGAATATTCGGAATGTCTTTAATGCAGAGACTTTTATTACAGGTCTTTTGGCAGGGTTCATCGGAATCGCCTTGACGGAACTGATTCTTTTACCTGCAAATCTTTTTCTGATTCCGCATTTTATTCCGGATATGAGTGTGCATGTGAGCCTGCCGATTCTGAATGCCGTTGAACTTGTGGCTCTGTCGATCTTTCTGACTTTGATTTCCGGCCTTTTGCCGGCGCAAAAGGCATCGAAGAGTGATCCGGTTTCGGCCCTGAGGACAGAGTAGGAGCTCACATATGATTCGCTTCTTTGTTTTTTACTTCTTCCACCAGTGCTGCGGTCTGACGTGCGATCGAGAGTTCCTCATCGGTCGGAATCACATAAACCCGGATATGAGAATCGGGCAGGGAAATCAAGGCTTCGCCGCGGACATTATCATTAGCGACATCGTTCAGTTTGACTCCCAGGAAGGACAGTTTCTCACAGACTAATTTCCGAACAAAAGCAGAGTGCTCGCCGACACCTGCGGTGAAAGTAATAGAATCAACGCCCTCGAGAACTGTGACGTAAGCGCCGATGTATTTTACGATTGCATAAACATAGGTATTCAATGCACGAATGGCATTGGGATCATTCTTGCCATAAGCTACGGTCAGGTCACGGATGTCAGAAGAGAGGAAGTCGCTCAGGCCATAGACACCGGACTTATAGTTCAAGACGTCCATGACGCCCTGGGTATCCAGTTTTTCCTTCTTGGCAATGACATTGATGATCTCAGGGTCGATGGAACCGGAACGTGTCCCCATGATGATACCTTCCAGAGGAGTGTAACCCATGGAAGTATCAACGGACTTGCCGTTCTTAACTGCCGTGATGGATGCACCATTTCCTAAGTGGCAGACAACCTGTTTACAACGGTCAAAAGGAACGCCCATGACTTCTGCAGTCCGGCGGGCAACATATTCATGGCTCATACCGTGGAAACCATAACGGCGGATCTTATATTTCTTATAATATTCATAAGGAATGCCATAGAGATAGGCTTCTTCCGGTAAGGTATGATGAAAAGCGGTATCGAAGACACCGGCCATATGAACGTTTGGCATATATTTCTGACAAGCACGGATCCCCATCAGGTTGACCGGGTTGTGAATGGGAGCCAGGGCGGAACAGTCTTCGATGTCGCGGATGACTTCAGGTGTGAGGCAGGCAGGTCCGGAGAACTTGTCACCGCCGTGAACGATACGGTGTCCGACGGCATCAATTTCGTCAACGCTTTCGATGACGCCATGGTCTTCGCTGATCAGGGTTTCAATGACCATCTTTACGGCTGCATCGTGATCCGGAAGATCGCAATCTCTTTCCAGTCGCTCGGCATTGGTCGGTTCGTAGCGGAAGTGACCGAATTTCGATCCGATTCGTTCGCAGAGTCCCTTTGCCAGGATGCTTTCGTCATCCATTTCCATCAGACGGAATTTTAATGATGAGCTGCCGCAGTTGATGACTAATACCTTCATAAGTCCTCCTTTTATGCTGACTCCATAGGTCATGACAGACAGGTTTGTCAGACCCCCTTAAACATTGTTAAATTATTAACATTAAGTGTATTATATCAAATACAAGTCAAAAGAAAAGAAGGAATTTGTAAATTCAAGCTCTTTCGGCGATATCACTATAAGTGCAAAAATATGACAAGTGGAGATTGGTATTAATTTCTGATTGTGGATTGTAGAATGTCGCCTGTATACAAAAATAGCCCGCCGACTATGCCGGCGGGCATGAATCTTTTTCAGGCAAGATCTCTCAGGCAAGATTTCTCAGGCAAGATCTCTTTGTACAAATCCCTGGAGCAGGAGGAAGGTATTCTTCACGCCGTCCATGTGGGACCTTTCATAATTATGGGAGGCATAGACACCTGCACCGATCAGGCCGTGGCGGATATCGTAGCCGGCATGAAGTGTGGCTTCCACATCAGAACCATAGTGGGGATAGATATCGATAGCATAAGAAAGGCCAAGGGCTTTGGCGGTTGATGCCAGTTCGGAAACCATGTCATAATTGTAAGGGCCTCCGGAATCTTTGGCACAAATGGAGACCATCCGTTCCGTACACCCCAGATCTGCGCCAACACAGCCCATATCGACGGAAAGCATGTCCTCGGTATCTTCCGGAACAAAACTTCCGCCGTGTCCGACTTCTTCATATACAGTGAAGATCAGCGTGACTTTCCGCTTTAAGGAGATCCCTTCTTCCCTGACCCATTTGGCAAAACCAAGAAGCGTTGCCGCGGAAAGTTTGTCATCGAGAAAGCGGCTCTTGATATAGCCGGATCTTGTAATGATCGTTCTGGGATCCATGGCGATGATATCTCCGGTCTGGATTCCGAGCGCTTTGACAGCA
Organism: Lachnospiraceae bacterium; assembly: GCA_029100405.1. Lineage (GTDB taxonomy): Bacteria > Bacillota > Clostridia > Lachnospirales > Lachnospiraceae > Lachnocurva. Next base: position 22,315 of record JAQXPG010000112.1, read on the forward strand.
TCCTTACTGTCAACGTTTTCGTCCAGAAGGATTTCCATATTTTCTTCCTTTTGGTCTATCTTTTCATCTGCAACATGAACGGAAGGCTCGATGTTCAGGACGACACCGGTGTAGGAGCGGCCGTCACGGGTGAAAACGGTGCAGTTTTCGCCGTCAGCTGTGGACCATTGATGACCGCCCAGGGTGGTCGGGCGGAGACGGCCATTGTCTTTGATGGAACGGACCATGGCGCCAAGGGTGTCGACATGAGCGGCCAGCACCAGGGGATGACCTTCACCGCCGATCTCGCAGTGGACATTGCCCTTGCGGCTCATGCTTGGCTGGTAGCCGAGACCGGTGAGCTCCTGCATGAGATAGTCTGTGGCATGCTTCGTAAAACCGGTCGGGCTGGCGATGGCGGTCAGAGATTTCAATTCGTTTCCGATGTAAGTAAGATAATGGTTCAGTTCCATGATCGATGGGTCCTTTCTTGTATGCAAATATTCTGTTTGCCATCATACTCTATTCAAATAGTCATTTCAACGCCGGCCAGGCAGTATAAGCCGCTTCCAGGCTTCGACAATGTAGAGATGGGCTTCAAAATTCGATATATGAGATCTTTTTAAAATCATGCGTGTTTCCAGGCTTCTATAGCGTACAGATGGGCTCTAAAATTCGATATATGAGATCTTTTCAAAATCATGCGTGTTTCCAGACTCCTATAGCGTACAGATGGGCTTTAAAATTCGATATATGAGATCTTTTTAAATTCATGCGTGTTTTTTGAGCGAATATATAGCATCATTTTCAGAAGATTTCATATATCGAATTTTTTGCCTCAGAATAGGCCTTTTTTCTACTAAGAATGCGCATGATTTTGAAAAGATTTCATATATCGATTTTCCAGACGGTTCTGTCGAAAAAACTTTTTCCTCAGTCGAAAAAGCATATAATGGAATGGTATATAAGCAGGCTGACCATAGCAATCAGCACTTATATCAGCACTTATAACAGTAAGCGGGGCTATGCAAGAGAAGAGAAGTAAGAAAGAACAAAAACAATCAAAAGCAAGCAAGAGTAAACAATATCAGCTAAGGCTTTAGATCGATTAGTAAGCAGGTGACATCAATCTTATGATTACAATCTTAGAAAAAATATTGATCAAATCAAACACAAGCGAGGAAGAAAAAAGGGCTCTATATGGAAGAATCTGCGGAATTGCAGGTCTGATTCTGAACCTTTTTCTTTTTATAGGAAAAATGATTACCGGCTTGTTTTCCGGCTCGATTTCAATCATCGCGGATGCCTTGAACAACCTGTCGGATTTCGGGTCCTCGCTGGTGACTATGGTAGGTTTTAAAATGTCAGAAGAGAAGCCGGATCCGGAACATCCTTTCGGACATGGAAGAATTGAGTATATTGCAGGCTTTATCGTTTCAACGTTGATTCTGATCATGGCCTTTGAATTAATCAAGGAGTCCGCTCTTCGCCTGATTCATCCCAAGGTTACGGTATTTTCGCCGATCTTGATTCTGGTTCTTTCTATGACCATTCTGGTGAAGTTTTATATGGCTTATTATAATCGGTCGATCGGACGAAAGATTCAGTCGCCGACCATCCAGGCAGTAGCAATTGACTCGCTCTCAGACTGTATCTCAACCAGTGTTGTCATCTTAACTACTTTATTGTCACACTATTCGGGAATTCAATGGCTGGATGCAGTTGGCGGACTTTTTGTCGGTGTTTTTGTCCTCTTTGGCGGTGTGAAGTCGGCAAAAGATACGCTGAACCCCTTACTCGGGACTGCGCCGGATCCGGAATTTATCAAGGAAGTCCGCACCATCATGCGAGAGCAGGATAAAAGGATCACAGGAATTCACGATCTGATCGTGCATGATTACGGGCCCGGCCGCCGGATCGTTTCTCTCCATGCCGAAGTGCCGGCGGATGGGGATATTATCGAGCTTCATGACATCATTGATCATGCAGAGAGAGAACTGGAAAACAAGCTTCATTGTACCGCAACCATTCATATGGATCCGATTGTTACCGATGATCCAAGGGTATTAAAGCTTCAGGAACAAGTTCTTTCCATCCTGCAGGAGATCAGTCCGAGCCTTTCCATGCATGATTTTCGAACCGTTCCGGGATCCCTTCATACCACGCTGGTTTTTGATGTTCTGATGCCGTTTGGCTTTGAAATACCACCGGAGGAACTGGACCGGGAAATTCAACAAGAGGTTCACAGGACGATCGGGGAAAAATATATCTGCGATCTGCATTTTGACACGGACTATACCGTGCAGATGGTGAAGAGGAATTGACATCCTCCCACGACTCAAGTCGTGGGATTCCTTAAGATAAAGTCAACATCACTTATCCTTATAGAATAAGATATAGATGACCGTTTTTAGGTTTTACCGTCTATGCGGATTTCGATACAGAGTATCTAATCTCCAAGCCGGAAGGCTGATGTCTGAA
>JAQXPG010000113.1 GCA_029100405.1 Lachnospiraceae bacterium
TCTGTGGATGCCAGCGGACTTGCAGCCGGAAAACATGTCGTTTCTGTCACCCTGACCCTGGGAAGTAATCTGATCCAGACACCGGCAAGTACGGAGCTTGAAATCAAGACCTCGACGAACGGAAATCAGACGAATGGGAATGCATCGAATGGGACCGGCTCGGGGAAAGCGGGTTCCGGAAGTTCTGGGACGTCGAATGCAGCGGGGGCAAATTCACAATAATATAAATCAGGCAATCATAGATGAGTGGCCCATGCAAGCGCTGCTCATATCATAGTCAGTCACAATAATTTACATCAGGCAATCGTAAATGAGTGGCTAAAGTGAAAGCACTGCTCATATCATAGTTTTATTATTTTATTCAATAGAGAGGAAAAAACCATGTCAAGAATGTTTGGTACAGATGGAGTACGAGGAGTAGCAGGAAAGGAGCTGACCATTGACCTTGCCACCAAGCTCGGTCAGGCAGGAGCATATGTCCTGACCAAGGAAGAATCCGGTAAGCCCACCATTCTGGTTGGCTGTGACACACGAATCTCCGGCGGTATGCTCGCAAATGCCATGATTGCCGGGATCTGCTCAGCCGGTGCCGATGCCATTTATGTCGGCGTTCTGCCAACACCGGCCATCGCCTATCTGACCAGAAAGCATAACTTTAGCGCCGGTGTTGTGATCTCTGCATCCCATAACCCCATGGAATTCAATGGTATCAAGTTCTTTAACCACGAGGGCTACAAGCTTCCGGACGCACTCGAAGATGAGATCCAGGCGGAGATCGAATCTGGCATGAAGGATATTCATTTTCCAACCGGCGAGAAGGTCGGCCGGGTCACCTATGCCTTCGATATGGGGCAAGAGTATATTGATTTCGAGAAAAGTGCAGTCCCGGTCGATCTTTCCGGGATGAAGATCGTCGTCGACTGCGCAGAAGGTGCATCCTATCATACCAATGTGCAGACCCTGAAGGACCTTGGAGCAGAGGTTGTCCCGATTCACATTCATCCGACCGGAACCAATATCAATGACCATTGCGGTTCCACCCATATGGAGGAGCTGATGCAACGCGTTGTCGAGGAAAAGGCAGACTGCGGTATCGCTTTCGATGGGGATGCGGACCGGATGCTGGCGGTCGATGAGAAGGGCCATATGGTTGACGGTGATCAGATCATGGCCATCTGCTCAAACTTCATGAAGGAAAAGGGAATCCTGAAGAAGAATACCTGTGTCGTTACCGTCATGAGTAACCTCGGGTTTACTTTAATGGGCCAAAAACAGGGTATTAAGATCGCAACCACGCAAGTTGGTGACCGTTATGTGCTGGAACGGATGAAGGCAGAGGGGTATAATATTGGAGGTGAGCAAAGCGGCCACATTATTTTCCTGGATCTGAATACGACCGGAGACGGACTGCTTTCCGCCCTGAACCTTCTGAATGTTATGGTTGAGGAGAAGAAACCTCTGTCGGAACTGGCTTCCATTATGGAGGTCCTGCCCCAGGCTCTGATCAATGCCAAGGTCCCGAACGACCGTAAGGCAAGCTTCCATGACTATTCCGAAATCTCGGAAGCCATTCAGAAACTGGAAAACAAATTCGCCGGCCAGGGCCGTGTCCTGATCCGTCCCTCCGGAACCGAGCCCCTGGTTCGTGTCATGATCGAGGGCAAGGATCAGAAGGAGATTGAAAAAGACGCAAGAGAGCTGGCAGACCTGATCGAGCGGGTGATGAACAGCTGATTCTTGGAACAATATGGGCCGAAGGTGAAGAGGGGGCTTCGCCGAGGCAGGAAATGCTGAAAATTGAGACTAGAGAGGCCAGAGGCGAGAATTCGCCGGGGCAGGGAATGCTGAAAAATTGAGACTAGAGAGGTCCGACGCGAGAATTCGCCGGGCGCCAGGAAAGGGGTAGACATGGTAGCAAAGAAATTCCAGATTGTAAATCCGACAGGACTGCATCTTCGTCCAGCCGGCATGCTCTGTGACACAGCACAGAAATACGATTCACATATCACATTCAAGTACAGAGGAGAGAATGAGGCCAATGCCAAGAGCGTTCTATCGATCCTGGGAGCTGGAATTAAATTCGGCGACAGCATAGAAGTGATCTGTACCGGACATGATGAAGTCGAGGCGATGAATGAAATCGCCCATCTCTTCCAAAGCGGCTTTGAGGCGTAGTGAGATCTTTCAAACAATAATAAGTAATCCCCGGTCTTAGAGGTCACCGCCCATAAAACAATGGGCGGACCTCTGAACCGGGGATTTAATCATCTCTGTTCCATTTCTTCTGGTCTGAACTGGGGATTTTATCCTACAATTCAATCCCACATCCCTTCAGGAGATCTCTGGAAGAATCCAGGGAATCTACACCATGCAGATTCTTGATCGGGGCGAATTCCTTCTCACGGACAACCTCATAGGGAACTGTGTCATTCATGAGACGGATCATATCGACCACCAATGTCTCAAACTTATATCCATTCGGCTGCTCCGGCTTTACAATGCTGCCGTCCTTTTCCATGTAAGGGATCTTCTTTTCAACAACATGAACCGGCAGGCGGTCTCGCATGATCTTCTCCAGTTTCTCAACCTGGAAG